>NZ_FR882955.1:16521-17413 GCF_000435115.1 Bacteroides sp. CAG:633
TCGAGCCGGTCTGCATGGCCAGCCTCATCCATGTGCCTGCTGCCGAAAACGTACTGAACCGTGACCTGTTGCTCTTCTCCAACCCCAACAGCACCAAGAACCGCAACATGATTACCCTGAAAGCCAGCCTGGACGGTGGACTGACCTGGCTGCCCCAGCATCAGGTACTGCTGGACGAAGGTGGCGGCTGGGGCTACTCCTGCCTCACCATGATCGACCGCGAGACGGTAGGTATCTTCTACGAAAGCAGCACCGCCCACATGCTGTTCCAAGCCATCAAACTGAAAGAAATCATCAAGGAATAAAAAGCTAAAGAGGGTGTGTCGTAATTGACACACCTTCTTTTTTATATATATTCACTTCGCCGAAAAAAACATCTTGGTGTTTAAAAATTTATTTATTTGTTTTTGAATGTTTTTATAATAATACTAACTTTGCTACATATATTAAAAGTAGTGCTCAGTTTTATTACAGAAAATACGATTTTCTTCTTATAAATATAAAAATAATAAGTGTATGATACGAAATGTAATATTATTTGTATGTTTTATTATTAGTATGTCCATACATGCACGGAAATACCCTTTTGATATGGAACACCCCTATGAAATCGAAGTAGTTCGTGTTGATAAGCAGGGGTATAAGTTCTGCAAAGTATGGGGCATTGCTGGTTCTGTAGACAAGGCAATCACTCGTGCTTTACAAGATGCGGTGGCTGCATCTTTATTTACAGGGATTTCCGGAAACGAGTGCGCTGCCTCTACGCCTGCGATTTGTACTTCCACAGAGGCGTATAAAAAAAACAAAGATTATTTTGACCGTTTTTTTAAGTCAGGCGAATTTCTTCAATATGTGCGTAATGTAACGTGAGTTCGAAATAAAAATAAATATA
>NZ_FR882956.1:0-3180 GCF_000435115.1 Bacteroides sp. CAG:633
CTGCACCTGCTGCATCATCACCACCAGCATGATGAGGAAGATGGAAAGGGCAGTACCCGCCACCGTCACCCCGCTGATGAGCGGCTGCTGGCGGAGCTGTGCCCAAGCTTGTTGAAAATATTGTTTGATCATCTTTTTAATGAAGAATCTGTTATTAATGAAGAATGATGAATGAAGAATGATGAATTGGAGTAAACAATACGTTCTCATTCACCATAAATTCTTCATTCTTAATTCTTAATTCTTAATTCTTAATTTTTAATCGTTTCGTATTCACACTGCCTATACCGCTGCGCGATATGTCGGCCTCATCGGCATTGCCTCTCAACTCCAGACTGCCGATGCCACTCATGCGGGCTTTCAGGTAGTCGCAATCGACGTTCACCTCAGCATCGCCCACCCCGCTCAGACTGACGTTGAAACGACGGCAAGTCAGATCATCCACTTCGGCAGACCCTACACCGCTGATACGCAACGTGAAGTCGTCCAGTTTCAAAGGTTCCTTACACTCCAGGCTACCCACGCCGGTCAGTTCCACCTCTTCCAGCGTAGGAGCTGTGACATACAGCTTCAATCCGTTTATGTTCTTGACGGACCTCTTTTCACCTCTTTTGAAATCAATGATCAGGCAACCGTCCTTCACCTCGGTCGTGGTGAGCTTCACCCATTTCTCCTTGCCTTCCAGGCGGAGGGAGTATTTATCGCCCTGCGTGAACTCGACATTGGCTACCGCCTTTATCCTGATGGAAGAAAAATCGTCCACCTTGCGCACTTCGCTCACCCGTTCATCTTGTGCCAGTGCACCTATTGCTCCGGCAAAAGCCAGCAGCAGTGCGATTATTACCCCTATAATGTTTGTTTTCATTTCACTGTTCCGATTAATAATTTAAATTTATCCTATCTGACGTCCGTCGAAGAAGCGGATGGTACGGGTAGTCTGTTTGGCCTGGCTTTCGTTGTGTGTTACCATTACGATGGTACGTCCGTCTTCCTTGTTCAGCTGGTGCAGCAAATCCATAACCTCGGCACCCATCTTGGAATCCAGATTACCGGTAGGCTCGTCGGCAAGGATAATCTCCGGATTTCCGATGATGGCACGCGCTATGGCTACACGCTGGCACTGACCGCCGGAAAGCTGTGTAGGCATGTGGCGCATACGGTGGCTAAGTCCTACCTTTTCCAACACTTCTTCGGCCAGGCGACGACGTTCCTTGGCAGAGACCTTGCGATATAGTAACGGCAATTCTACATTGTCTATCACATTCAGCGAATTGATCAGATGGAACGACTGGAACACAAAGCCCAGATTCTTGTTGCGGAAAGCAGCCAGTTCCTTGTCCTTCATTCCCTCGACACGCGTACCGGCTATTTCGATGGTACCGCTGGTAGGAGTGTCAAGCAAGCCCATGATGTTAAGCAAAGTAGACTTTCCACATCCGGAAGGTCCCATAATACTCAGGAATTCGCCTTGCTCTACTTCGAGGTTCACGTTCTCCAATGCTTGAGTTTCAATCTCGTCTGTACGGTAGATCTTGTTGATACCGGTCAATTTAATCATGTTCATAATTGTATGTTGTTTATAGTTATTGTATTCTTTGTTTTGCACTACAGAGGACACGGAGTAATCTGTGGTGTCTCATTCCCCACAGAGAGAACAAAGTTACATTTTTCTCCTCTGTGAAACTCTGTATCCTCTGTGGTGAACTTAATTCAAAAGTCGTGCCAAAAAGGCTTTTATCTGATTATCTGCACTTTACAAAAACCGTTCTGTGTCCGATAATGAACACTCTGTTCGATTTCAGCGAACATCCGTACAGATAAGGACAACTTTATTCATCCCTCAGCGCCTCCGTCGGCGGAATGGTGCTGATACGTCGCGCAGGAATATAGATGCCTACCAGTACCACGACCAGCAGGATGAAGTAGATGATGAGCGACACGATAGCGAAATGCAGCCCGAAGTGGTCCACCCAACAGGGCATGGTGCTCGTCATCCAGGCACTTCCCTTATTCAGTCCCTCGCTGAGCCCGTATTGCAGATAGAGGAAGCAGCCAATCAGGGTAGCTACCGTCGTGAGTACCACACCTTCGCCCATCAACTGAAGCCGGATGCGGCGTGGCGTAGCACCGTAGGACAGCATGATGCCTACCTCCTCGCGCCGCGTACGGGTCTGTAGCCAAAAGGTACCGACAACACCTAAACAGAGGTTGACGAGGAAGAACAGGGCTATACTCAGGTTGCGGCGATAGAGTGACGTCGCAGTACCAAACTCACTGATCCGGTTGATGCTGTCATACGACTGCAAGTCGCGTGCATAAAGGTTACCAACCCGCATCTGGCGAACCATCCAAGGACGGAACTCATGCAGGAAGCGGTCCATGCTGACACCCTCCTTCAAACGGATGACTACGTGCATATCGTTCACACTGGAAAGAATATCGGGATGCAATATCGGCTCGAAGGCGACAGGAACAGGACGACAGTCGTTGGTGTACTTGAAAGTTCCTACCGCACCTACCACAACGGGCAAATAGACCGTATCCGTCTCGTTCGTCATCCAGCAACGCAGATTCTTGTTGTAAACACGAGTATGAAACAAGGCTTCCTGTGCATACTCACTCAATACAACATTCATCCCGCCATACGTATGATCCGACAATTCTTCGGGCGTCATGCTGCCCTGCACGGGCCGGAAGCCGAATGTTTCAAAGAAATGTGTATGGGGCAGAAACTCAACATACATAAGGTCAAGCCCCACCGTATCACCTTCTGCCATCAGAGTGGAAGTACTACTTCCTTGCGAACCGGGATATGCGAAAGAAAGTACGGGAGTGGCCTGCTCTACATCGGGATGCTGGCGGGCACGTTCCACGATATTCAGATACGCCTGCATCAGCGAAGCAGAGTCGGTAGCCTGAGCATCATAGCCCGGCGCCTGCGGTTGCAACATACCGACGGACACCATGCAGAGGCGGTCGGCATCGTAGCCAAGCGGAAGGTGACGGTCGTAAGTCACCACAATGACAGGATCGAAGATAATCCACGAAAGAACAGCGACCAGTATAAGTTCGGCCAGCAGCCAGCCATTGCGGCGGCGACGGGTCCATAGGGTTTTTAAGATAAGTCTGAACATATAACTTGTTAAATGAATAATGGATAGTGGATAATTGATAATGGGA
>NZ_FR882957.1:0-4747 GCF_000435115.1 Bacteroides sp. CAG:633
GAGTCAGATACCATCACTTGGTTTTGACACCCTCTTTCTTTAATTGGAATATGTCTTGTTTCTATTTCTTTGTGTAATGATATCTCATGGAGAATATATAAACCTCTATTATATCATCATGCACGGAGTAAACAATTCTATGCTCGGCATTGATTCTTCTTGACCATTTTCCAGCCAGTTCATATTTAAGTGGTTCTGGTTTTCCTATCCCGGTATAAGGGTGTTCGGCTATATCTTCCAATAGGGTTTGAATTTTATTCAAGATAACCTTGTTGCCACTTTGCGTGAAGTATAGATATTCTTTCCGTGCCTGTTCTGACAATGTTATTCTGTACATGCTGCCCGTTTTAAGAAATCTTCTATGCTTTCACCTTCATTCTGGGATATAGAATTACCGTTTTTAATATCCTCTTCACCTTTATGTATTGCTTCCATTGTATCGGGCGACGACATAAGGTATTCTGTTTCTTTTAGCGAATTATATTCATCCAAAGAAATCATCACTACCCCTTTACCATTCCCGCGATTGATAACTACGGTATCATAATCATCAATGACTGCATCAATGTAGCTTTTCAGGTTGGCTCTTAAATCTGTGAAATTGGCTGTCCTCATAAATTCTCCTTTGTAAGTACGCAAAGATATGTACTTATTTGCGTACTTACAAATATAAATAGTTAATTATTAGATATAAAGAAAGAACACCATTTTATCCGCTGATCCATTTTATCAGATCTCCCTTTCCTCGATTAAACCGCCGCTTACAGCGATATGTCCAAAAACAAAAAAGCATCGACAATCATCAGATTATCAATGCTTTTTTACCAGTCGGGGTGACTGGATTCGAACCAGCGACCACACGCCCCCCAGAGCTATCCGTTTATTTCCTATATTTTTATATCTAATTGTTTTTCAGTATATTTGCCAACGAATAAGAAACGAAAGTATTGGTATTATTTACATCTGATTATCTATATTTATCGTACAAACGTCAGTAATCCGTCAGTAAAACAAGGTAGATAAATTATTGGTAATCTGATCGCTACATATCAATATCTTTTTAGCAAAATAAAATGTCAGTAATTTGTGTCGCTTATGAAATATGTTTCATTTAAGATGTGGATAGCCGATAAATATCACTATAAAGAAGGATATGCTATTTGGCTGGTTGTTCGCAAGAATAATAAACGGAAGGTGATGGCGTTAGGCATTTATGCAGAACCACATCAATGGAATGACAAACTTGAAATGTTTGTCACAGATAAGCGTATCCCCAAATTACATCCAGACAGAATATACCTCAACGAATGGTTAACGCAAAAGAAATCGGAGATACTTCGCATTATAGCAGATTTTGATGCTAATAAAATTGATTGGACACTAAATCAATTCGAACAAGAATTCTTTCACTACTCAAACAAAGGAAATGTAAAGGAATTCTTTGAAAATCTAATTCAAACTTATAAAGATACCAACCATATTGGCAATGCCAACTGCTATAGCAGAACACTTCATGTATTAGAACTCTTTGATGAGAAACTGCCTGAACGTGTTTTCCCTGAAATAGATATTAAATATGTAAAATCTTTTGATGTATTTTTACAAAAACGTGAATGTAAAGGGAATACTCGGAAGTTCTATTTTAAGACTTTGCGTGCAGTATTGAATAAGGCAATCCAAGATGGTGAAGCCTCAGAAACGACTTACCCATTTGGCAAGGGCGGTTTTAGCATTTCATCATTGGAAGAAGAAACGACCAAACGCTATTTGCCACATGACTCCATGTTGAAACTAAAAACAACAGTGATGGATAATGCTGTACTTGAACGGACACGAAGATTATTTCTCTTTTCATATTACTGTTATGGTATATCGTTTATAGATGCAGCATTGCTAACTAAAAAGAATATTATCCGTTATAACGGTGGAAATTATATTGTCTATAAACGGAATAAAACAAAAGAAGCTAAGAAAGTCAAACCTATTCAGATTAAGATAACTCCTGAAATCCAAGAGTTAATGGATTGGTTTTCAGCCAATACATTGTTAGCAGAAGATTACTTGCTGCCAATAGTTTCTATTGCAGGATATAAAGGAGAGCAACTTTATAATCATATTCGTAGCCGTTTTGGACGCAATAACAAGAATTTAACTAACTTAGCGAAAGCTTTGGAGATTACAGACATGAAGTTGACAAGCTACGTAAGCCGTCATACAATGGCAATGACTTTACAGGACAATCAAGTACCGAGAGAAGTTATCTCACAGATATTAGGGCACAGCGATTTGGCAACAACCAATACTTACTTGGATAGTTTTGCCAGTAGTGTAATAGACGAAGCGGTAAAAGTATTATAAACAAAACAGTATGTTACCAACAGATAAAATAAAGGACTTGCTTTTGCATGGCGAGAATAAACATGTAGAATTCAAGAAATGTACGGATAAAGTTTCAGCATCTGTGTATGAAACCGTATGCTCTTTCTTGAATGCGGAGGGAGGATATATCTTCTTAGGAGTAGATATGCTGGCACAATATTGGGAATTAACCCTAAATGTGTAACAGATATGACCAAAAGCATTATCAATACGCTGAATAATCCTGAACAATTTCTTCCTCCAATGCCAATCACACCGGAACAGGCAGAGATAGACGGTAAGATTATCTTGTATCTGAATGTACCTGAAAGTGAACAAGTGCATAGATACAAGAATCGTTTCTTTGACCGTTGGGGTGATGCGGACAATGATGTGTCAAAACATACCTATCTGGTTAAGAACATGTTCATGCGAAAAGAAAAGGAATCTTCCGAAAGCGAAGTGTTTCCCGATGTGACCTTGGAAGATATGGACGAAGAATCGTTTAAAATTATGCGCAGCCACATTTCCATCCATAACTCTAATCATCCGTGGCTAAGCATGACAAATGAAGAATTCCTGAAAAGTCTGTTTTGGGGTAAGCAACGAGGAACAAACAAGGAAGGATATAAGTTGGCTGCTATTCTCTTATTTGGTAAAGAACAAACTATTCTGAATTGTTGTCCGTGGCACCGCACAGATGCCATTTACCGCAGTATGTCTTACGAGCGTTTCTTGCATCCGCTCCCTACTGACCCTGATATTCGTTACAATGACCGGGATATGATATGCGCAAACCTAATTCAGTCATATATCCGTTTACTGAATTTTGTGCAGCGCAATATGCCAGATAAATTCCGTTTGGCAGACAACGGTATAGACCGTTTGGATTTACGGGTAATGATATTCAGAGAAGTAATCTCAAATACACTTCTACACCGTGAGTATATCAGTTCATATACCAATAAGTTTCTCATATTCCGCGACCGGGTTATAACGGAGAATTGGACGAAACCTTTCCAAACAGGGGATATAGATATAAATGATTGGCGCACCCGTACAAAGAATCCGCTAATAACAAAGGTGTTCCGTGAGATGAAATGGGCTGAGGAGCTTGGTTCGGGACAGAAAAATATTCGGAAATATGCTCCGTTATATTTTGAAAACTCTGAAATAGAGATACATAGTGGGGAAGAGTTTATCTTTTCTATTACCTATCGTGACCCTAAAGAGTTTGAACTTGCAGAAAATATGCTAACAAGTCGGGATCAAGTCGGCACTAAGTTGGCACTAAGTTGGGACCAAGTCGGCACTAAGTTAGCACTAAGTCAAAAAGAAATAAAAACTATTTTGGAAATGTGTTTGTACGAAAACACTTTGACACAGATTATCGCTTCGCTCAATTTTAGCGATAGGACGAAGTTTAAGAGAAAATATATAAACCCTTTGATTTCGGAAGAACTACTGGCTATGACCGTTCCTGACAAACCCAATAGCCGTTTTCAGAAATATTATACTACAGAAAAAGGGAAATCATTACTACTATGCCAAGACGAAAGCAATTGACATTCAAAATCAAAGACCTGAGATGTGCCCAGTATCTGATTGCGGAGTTGTCCCAACTCCCTCAGCTGGCAAACTTTGATATGACTTCTATTGAGATAAGTATTAAGGAAAACAGACCTGCCCCTAAAATCATAAAGAAGGACATAGATGTACTGATAGACCGCTTGCAACGTGGATTCTCCGCAAACAAACATACTCTTACCCAACTGAACGGAAGATATTTGGTGACAAACACTCATTTAGCCAAATGGATGAAAACCACCCCCGCATCTGTAAACAAATGGATAAAAGACGGGTTGATAAAGCCCTGCCAAGACCCACATGTATGCTTTGATTATTTTAATGTGGATGAAGTAACGAAGCAATTACGCAAGCAAAAACAATAAAATCACATTTCAATTTATCATCTATATCAAAAGTGCCATTTGATGCCATTCTGAGGACAGACGCTGCCAAACCTCTGAATGGCATTATTTGTATGTCCTCTTGTGGCAGCTAATGTCTTCTTTTGTCTTTGTTAATGCAGATATTTATTCGTTTTATAAGCTCTTCTTTTTGTTTTTCCTTTGCATCATCAACGTTGAGATAGCTGTGACGACAGCTTATTGTCTAACCCCTAAAATGTTTGATTATGGCAAATATTATTGTCGCAACAGAGGAGCAAATTCAAGAAGCTGTATTCAATGCGGTTTCAAAATTCTTTTCAGGAAATCAACAGACTATGTTCAGTTCTGATTTGCCTGATACACTAAGTATGCCCAATGCGCTGAAAGTATTGGAAGATAACGGATTCCCGACTTCAAAGGCAAAATTGTACAAAATG
>NZ_FR882958.1:0-7597 GCF_000435115.1 Bacteroides sp. CAG:633
AACTATTAATTTACAAGATATTATGATGTGAAATTTTGAGATATAACTAAATTTACCAGATTCCTACCTGAGACGTCTTGCGACTTATGTATAATAGGCGACAGCCGCTTTGCGGCGTCGTCATATTTTATTTCAAAATACAGACATGGCCAATAGACCAGTCTGTTACAAAATTAGTCATTTTGCTGGAATTACAGGCAATTCACTGCAAAAAATATTCATTTCAGCCCATATTTGTTCATCTTACGGTACAATGTAGCAGGATTGATGCCGAGCAGTTCTGCCGTTTTTTTCCGGTGGCCGCCTGTGGCTTTTAGAGCCTTGATGATGGACAGTTTTTCTTCTGTCATGCCATCATAATAGACAGAATTTGCAGATACGGTATTCGTATTGATGCCGATATCCATGCACTCCGGTTCGATGACCGGTTTTTCTGTCAGCAGCACGGCCCTTTTTATCTTGTTCTGCAACTCCCTGATGTTCCCCGGCCATTCGTAGGAAAGGAGAAGCTGCTGGGCTTCTATGGAAAATCCTTCAGTATCCCTTCTCAGTTTGGTGGAAGATTCTTTCCTGAAAAATTCCGCGAGTGGCAGAATGTCTTCGGAACACTGGCGTAATGGAGGTTGCGTTATCTCAAATTCTCCCAGTCTGTGATAAAGGTCTTCACGGAAGCGTCTTTCTGCTATGGCTTTGGGAATATCCTCGTTCGTGGCCGCAACTATTCTTACATCCGCATGTCTTTCCTTGTTGTCCCCTACAGGTATGTACGTGTTTTCCTGCAAGACTCTTAAAAGGACAGACTGTACGGAATAAGGCAGCGTCCCTATTTCATCCAGGAACAGTGTCCCTCCTTTTGCAAGGTCGAAATATCCCTGTCTGGCTGTATCAGCTCCGGTGAATGCCCCTTTTGCATGGCCGAACAGAAGTGAAGCCGCGAGTTCCCCGGGAATGGCTCCGCAGTTTACCGCGACAAACGGAGCTTCATGCCTGTCGCTGTAGTTATGTATCATCCTCGCAACCGATTCCTTACCGGTGCCGTTTTCCCCCAATATCAGTACCGACATATCGGATGGAGCGACCAGTTTTGCCTGTTTTTCACATTTTACGGCTTGTGCGCTTGTCCTTTTGAACAGATGCTTTTCACCGTTCCAGACAGCGGACATGTGCTTGAGGAATGTATCCACAAGTTCAAGGAGTTGTTCCCTGTGAACCGGTTTGACCAGATAGTCCTTTGCTCCGAGTTTGATCGCACGCACCGCGTCAGGATAGGAAGCGTATTCGGTCATCACCACAAATGGAATATGAATGTGTTCCCGGTTTATCCATTCAAGCAGTTCTATGCCATTTCCTTGAGGCAGTCTTACATCTGAAAGAATCAGGGCAATATTTTCGGCTTTCAGTACTCTTTTTGCCGCAGGTTCATCTATGGCGGTTGTGACAGCATAACCGCAACGTTCAAGCCAGTCCCTTTGCAGTTGGGACAAGGCTACGTTATCTTCAACTATCAGTATTTTCCTTTTCATTTTCCTGTCTGATTAAACTGTTTATCTCATTTTCTGCTGCCGAGACAAGTCTGTCAAGGCTGGCTGTTATTTTCAAGGTCCATTCTTTCATGACCTGATCTCCGGAGCTGTCATCGTGGACAAGGTTTCTGTATTCTTGCAATTCTTCTGCAATTCCGAGCATTTCCCACATGGGAAACATCCGGTGTATTATCTCCTTTATCCGCATTCTATCCTTATTTCTTATTGCTTCCACAAGTTCTTCCTTGTTCGCTTCGGATTCTTTTACAAGCATTGTCAATACCTTGCGTTTGTTTCCGGAATCCGATATGAGCGGCCTGAAATCTATTGATTGTGATTCAGGCTTGTTCATCTTTTCCATAATAGAGGACAGGAACAGAAGCAGTTCCGGGCTTGAAAAAGGCTTATGGATACATCCGGTGAAACCAGCCTTGATGAAATTCTCCTTCTCTTCATCTCCTCTTGCAGTCATGGCAGCTATCGGAATGCTTCGTGAACTGCCAATATTGGAGTTGCGCAGCAGATTGAGCAGGCTGAAGCCGTTGGTTCCCGGCATTTGTATATCTGTAAGTATCAGATCATAATCCTCTTTTCTCAAAAGACAGACCACTTCTTTTACATTTTGGCAGGCATGACAACTGACTCCATTCCTTTCCAGGATGTCGCGTGTTATTTCCATCTGGACAGGATCGTCTTCCACGACTATGATACGGTGTGGAAGTCTTTTTGCCGGATCTGGAAGCGTTGTGCATTTTTCCTCAATTGTTTCTGATGTTTCTTTCAGCGGAATGCTCACCTTGAATGTACTGCCTTCTCCGATTTTGCTTTCCACGGAGATATTTCCTTTCAGTAAGGTTACGAGTCCTTTTGTAATGGAGAGGCCAAGTCCGAAACCTTCAGGACAAATCTCTACTGCTGCCCTTTCAAATGGAGAAAATATGCGTTTTAAGGTTTCTTCGCTCATGCCGATACCTGTATCCCTGACTGTTACTGTCAGAATATCGTTTCTGAATATGGCAAAGAATCCAATAGAACCGGATTCTGTAAATTTTATGGCATTGGACAGCAGGTTGCTGATTATCTGCTCTATGCGGTCCGCATCGCCGGTAACGGTAATGTCGGTTCCGATAAAGTCTCCGGATAGCATTATTCCCTTGTCATTGGCTATGCGTCCATATTCTTTTTCGATGTCTGAAAGGAAGGTATTCAAGCGGAATGGAATTTCATTTAGAGTTTCCTTGGCCTCATTCAGGCGTGACAGGTCCAGAAGGCTGTTTACCAGTCGCATGATATGTCCAGTAGAGCTCAGGATGTTGTTCAGATAGGAATTTCGTCGTTTTCTGTCTTTGGTATCCATTGCCAGCTCTGCACTTCCCCGGATGGCATTCAGGGGGCCCCGAATGTCATGAGAGAGCGTGATGATAATCTTTTTGCGTATCTCCAGCATTTTACGGTTATGCAGGTCTGAGTCCTCAAGTTCTTTTCTCTTGCGGTGTTTTCTGTGTATATCCTTGGTTATGAATATGGATAGGAACAAGGCGCATAATAAGGCTGCTGATGATATGATACATATTGTGTCGAATGCTTCTTCCCTAAGTTCAGAAACCCTTTGATGCCGTTCTGCAGTACGCTCCAGGGCGTCTTTTTCCAATTCATTGATCAGTCTGGAGATGTTCCGGTTGAGAATATGGTTCTTATGCTCAAGAGAGTCCGCGAGTGATTCAAAAAGCCGGTTTTGCCTTTCCAGTACCTCGTACATTTCATCCCCGAACTTTCGGATGTTATGGGCGTTATCGGTTTGTCCGGCTTTTTGCTGTATTGATGTTTCTGTTTCCTTCTGTTTCCTTTTCCGGGAAAAAAGGCGGCTCAGAAAATTTTTCTTTTCAGGTTTCGTCGGTTCCGTATGTAATATTGTAGCGGAAGAAGTCATTTTTCTTTCCAGTACCGGAAGCTGACTTGAGAGGATACTGTCCATCTGTGTGAGTACGGAAGGGATATTCTTCAAAGAACGGATATGGTCATGCTTTTGATTGAGCAGGAACTCGACTGTATCAATGCGTGCCTGCTGAAGGGAGTCGGTATATACTTTTCTCAGTTCATCAAGCATGAAGAAGACCCTGTTTTCTTTTTCATTGTACTCTTTTTGGTCCGATATGTCACGCAGATATGCCGATTCGTTGTCCAGGAAGAGTGATACAAGCGCTTTGAATGTCCTGCTGGTCAGTTCCCGTTGTGCAAGCATTGCGTTCTCTTCCGCTTCTGCTTCCGCAAAAACCTTTTTTTCATGCCATAAAGCAGCGATGATTCCTATAACCAGCAGTGCCAGGATAGTGTAACCGGCAAATATTTTTATTAGCAGGGAACCCGAAGGTTTTATTGGATTTTCTTTTTTCGTTTCCATAACCTTGTATCGTGATTTTTACAAAGTTACGGAGGTGACGATGAAGTGATGTTCTGATTACTAACGGATTTTTTCTGATTTTTATCGGACTGTGTCGGCAAGCAGTTCTTTTCTTAACTGCAAGGGAGTTTTGTTAAAATTCCGTTTGCAATAGTCGGAGAAGGTTGACTCTGACTTGAAGCCGTTGTTTTCCGCTACCCGATATAACGGTATCGCCGGATTTTTTAGCATTCCTGCTATTCTCTTTTTCTTCCTTTCACGTAGCCATTGTGATACGTTCATGCCGAATTCATGCTTGAACCGTTCCCGGAATACGGTATTCGACATGTGGCATTTTTTCGCGAGCTCCTCTCCGGTCATATTTGCTGTAACCCGCAAAAGGACTGTTTCTCTGAAACCTGCTCCCTTGAAATCCGGGATATATTTTTCTGCAAGACGGAAATCGGATTCGGTCATGAAAGAATCGTTTGTTTTCATGTGCCGTTTGAATTCGCTGATGACATTTCCGGCCATAAGGTTATACAGGAAGTTCAGGTGCGGATATTCTTCTTCCGGGCTTATTGCATGAAGAATTTTAGCACAAACCAACAGGCCGTGGGCATTACGGTTTTTGTATTGGTACATGTAGGTATCGATTACGTAGCCGAGCACTCTGTTGTTCCGACAGAAACTTGCCAGTATGTATAGCGCGGTTTCAGTCTTGTTTTCAAATGAAGGGGCCGATTGTAGTTTTCTCAGTTTTTCTGTCAGCCATATCATGGCCTGTATGTTCTCGGACAAAGGTTTCAGGATGGTCCAAGTCCGTGGAATACGGATATCTGTCTGCCGGACAGCTTCGGCAAGTTCGAGTACCCATGCCTCCCATTGTGTCCGGAATGAGTCGTGCTTAAGAGATTCTATAAGTATGTATTCCATGATTCGTAAGTTTCTGTGCAAAATTATAATTTCCTGTATGACAGAACAAATAATGGTTACCGAAACTTTTTGATTCTGTGCACTTTTCGTTAAATTTGCAAACGGCAGATGCCGTTGTTTTCTTAAAAGTATTATTATGGAATGGTTTGAAAAGGTCAAAGAATTCATAACCGGTTTCCCGCAGTTGCTTCAGACAAGCCCGAGGTACGGTTATTTGATAGTGGCGGCAATACTGCTGCTGTGGCTTTTGGGTATAATCTGCGGATGGAAGTGGACCTATACACGTCCGGGCAGCTGGGGCGGAAATTTCTGGCTGGAAACACTCGGACCAAAGGCTTTCCGTTTCTGGCTGGGGGTGATCCTTGCCGTCGGGATAGGACTGGCTTTGTTGCTGTTCTCTATTTCCGGCAAGTAGCTGAACATTCTTTCCTCAGATGAAACCTGTAAACATAAAAAAGAGATTGAGTATGAAAACAATTCCAATTATGATCTTCTTCCTGTGTACGGCGATGTATGCCCAGGCACAGCTTAACATCGTTCCCAAGAGCGATGGACTGAAAGAGTACACGGTGACAAATGCCCTTCCCTATGACAGCCTGACGAACGTGGAGAAGCGGAGCTTCGCTTCCCTTCCGGGACAGACCCTGTACATGCACGGGGCGAGAAATGACAGGGACGGCTACTGGGATGCCTTCTACACGTCCAACTTCCTTGCCGGGGATGACCGGACGGTGTACAAGGCGGTCAATATCAGTTCGACCCCCGCTAAAGAGGTAGTCGGAAAATATTACGAGGTGGTGAAGGTCTGGACCAAGACAGACTACCTGTCGGCAGGATGCTGCCTGCTGCTTCGTGAGAAAGAAAGCGGAGAAGAAATGTATTATAACCCGTTCAGGTATCCGCTGAGCATGACCTGTTTAGGGTATTATGAGAAACTGAAACGCTTTGTCGGGCAGACATTCCTGTCGCTTGCCAAGCGTGTGGAGACCGAGGACGGCCAGGTCATCACCCCGGCTGAAGGTGCGGAGTATCGTTGTGTGGACGTCGGCCTGAAGATGAACAGTGATGGGGCGTTTCTGCTGATGGAGGGTGCTGATGGTGTACGAGTGGAAGCATTTCCTATAGGAGGTGACGAGGTGTACGAGTTTGTAAGCACTGCACGTATCGGCCAGCTGGAAAAACGGTACGGCAAGAAATACGGGAAGCTGATTGCCTTCCGCAAGGTCGATACCGGCATGACGAGGGAAATGGTCATTTCCGCATGGGGTGAGCCATACCACAAATCGGAAGTGAAAAAGGAAGGCCGGACTCTGGAGACATTGCGTTTTTCCAACGACCGCTGTGTGGAACTGCTTGACGGGAAAGTACAGTACGTGCACGTCTATTGAACGGAGGCGCATCTTTGCCTGTAAAGTCCCAGGCGAGAGTTGCGTTTATCGTTTATTAACAGACAAAAGTACCAAAAAATCAGGGAAAAATACCTATCTTGCGTAACTCTATTTAATAGAGGAAACATTGTCCAAAACAGTAATTAAAAAAGAATTGATATGGACATATACCAGAACAAGCCCAGAATCAAACTTACGCCGACCGTCAGGTATGGCAGGAAGTTCATAGAGGCAGCCTTTGATGATGACAGCCTGCGGATACCTTTGTCTAAAGAGGAAGGCATTCAACTTGTGGGCGGCAAAGCCTATTTGCCGGAAGAACACTTTGTGCTTGCGGAATTCTTTGACCGTTATGTAAAGATGGCTTTTATCGACTATTCCTCCATCAGGGAACTGGGGCCCAGGAAACAGGAAGACAGCCGTCCGCCTCTTCCGGAAGGTTATCTGGAGAAATTGGAGCAGGTGCGGTACAGCGGACATACTGTCAGGGTTTATACATCCTATTTCCGGGATTTCCAGCAACATTTCAAAGGTCGTGACATCGGGACGATCACTTCCGGTGAGATAAATGACTATCTGCTTTACCTTATTCACGAGAAAAACATATCCTCTTGCCAGCAGAACCAGAGAATCAATGCCATCAAGTTTTATTATGAGAAGGTACTCGGACAGGAACGCCGATGCTACAAAGTGAACCGTGCAAAACGGGAAAAGACACTGCCCGACGTGTTAAGCAAGGAAGAGATAAAAAAGATACTTGATGTGACAGCGAAAGACCTGCGCTTCTTCTGTGTGTTTTCCATACTTTATTCCGCCGGGTTGAGAATCAGTGAACTTTTGAATTTGAAACCCGGAGACATCAGTGAGTCACGTTTTATGATCCGAGTGCGACAGGGAAAAGGCAGGAAAGACCGCTATACCCTGCTGTCCAAACCATTGATGAAGAAGTTGGCAGAATACAATCGTCTGTACAGACCGAAAGTGTGGTTCTTTGAACGCAGGCCGGGAGAGCCTTTCACGGAAAGCATCATATCGAAACGTTTGAAGGCTGCCGCACTTGAAGCCGGTATAACGAAACGTATTTATCCTCACCTGTTACGTCATTCCTTTGCCACGCATCTACTGGAGCAAGGCACTGACATTAAGATTGTAAAGGAGCTTATGGGACATAACAACATTAAGACAACGGAAAGATATGTACATATAGCTGATACATTCAAAAGCAATATCAAAAGCCCGTTGGATGACCTGTTGACAGAAGAGGAATAGATATGATACTTAGAAAAAATAACAGCCAAATCGGCTGATAGCATAACATTAGCAACTTTACAAACTAAAAAGAATATGAGTGACCAAATAATTTTTGATGT
>NZ_FR882959.1:0-14969 GCF_000435115.1 Bacteroides sp. CAG:633
GTATGCCGACAAGATGCGCCCTAAGGAGTACATCGAGCACGTAAGAAACCGTGAAATCTATGACCCGGTTCTTACCTTCCAGCTTTCCAACGACTTCCACGTTCGCCGTGTCATCCGCAACTATCTTCCTAGTGATGAGGAGAGCGAACACTGCGCAACCCTCTTGCAGTGGGATAACATCTACTATCAGCCAACTACGGATTCTTATGTAGATAGAAAGCCAACCGTGAGAATCGGCTTGGTACAGTGGCAGATGCGTCCATACGCTTCGGTAGACGACCTTTTTGAGCAGGTAGAGTTCTTCGTGGATTCCGTGAGCGACTATAAGAGCGATTTCATCCTCTTCCCAGAGTATTTCAATGCGCCATTGATGGCGAGATTCAACGATTTGGGTGAGGCACAGAGCATCCGCATGATGGCTCAATATACTGATGAAATCCGTGACCGATTCCGTGAGTTGGCCATCAGTTACAACATCAACATCATCACGGGCAGCATGCCGCTTATCAAGGAAGACGGACGCTTGTACAACATCGGTTTCCTCTGCCGCCGCGACGGCACGTACGAGATGTACGAAAAGATTCACGTCACCCCCGACGAAATCAAGAGCTGGGGCTTGAGCGGAGGTAAGACCTTGAAGACGTTCGAGACTGACTGTGCCAAGATCGGTGTCCTGATCTGTTACGACGTGGAGTTCCCCGAACTGTCGCGCATCATGGCCGACCAGGGCATGCAGATTCTGTTCGTACCTTTCCTGACCGATACGCAGAATGCCTTCAACCGCGTTAAGGTATGTGCCCATGCCCGTGCCATCGAGAACGAATGTTTTGTGGTGATAGCCGGAAGTGTAGGCAACTTGCCGCGTGTGCACAATATGGATATCCAGTATGCCCAGTCGGGTGTCTTTACGCCGTGCGACTTTGCTTTCCCCACCGATGGAAAGCGTGCGGAGGCCACTCCGAATACGGAGATGATTCTGGTGTCGGATGTTGATTTGGATTTGTTGAACGAGTTGCATACGTACGGAAGTGTACGTAACCTGAAAGACCGTCGGAGCGATCTGTATGAAGTGCGGATGAAAAAACAGTCCCAGAGTTAAGTGCAAAAAAAAGGCTATCTATCCCAGACAGCCAATCTTTCTTGTTAACCTTAAATCTAATACTATGAAAAACACGTTGCAAAGGTAGCCCTTTTGGCGGAAACTCCAAACTTTTGCTTCTTATTTCGTTGATTTATAACAGGATTTAAGAAAGTGGGTTGCCTTTTTAACTCATGTTTTAAAATTCTGATGTGTAAGGGCAACGTATAAGTCAGGCGGATTATATTTTCCGGATGAATCTGGCCGGTACGCCACCTACGATGGTATTGGCCGGTACGTCGCGCGTCACTACAGCGCCGGCAGCTACAACGGCATTTTCGCCGATGGTCACTCCCTGGAGGATAGTGGCGTTGGAACCTACCCAGACATTTCGTTCGAGCACGATAGGGGCCGGATAAGTGATGGGTCTTTCTTCGGGCGACAGGCCGTGGTTCAGCGTGGCAAATACGACGTTGTGGCCTATCTGGCATCCGTCGCCCAAAGTTACTCCGCCATGGTCCTGAAAGTGGCAGCAGGCGTTGATGAACACATTTTCGCCCACGGTGATGTTTTTGCCGAAGTCGGTGTAGAAGGGAGGAAATACCCGCAAGGAGGCAGGCACCGTGTAGCCGAACAGTTCGGAAAGCAACCGGCGTACTTCTTCCGGAGTGTGGTAAGCGGTGTTCAGCTGGAAAGTGATGCGGCGGGCTTCGTCGCTCATTTCGTTCATGAATTTGAAAATGTCAGGTGTGTTGAGGGCCTGACGGGTCTTTACGTAAGACAAGAAGTCGCTGATATTCATATCGGTATTTCTATTTACTAATTGGGTTCACTTTAAAAAGTCTGTTTCCTATGAGTCTCTTTATAGTTACTATCACTTTGCTTTGTCATCCTGAACGCCGTGAAGGATCTGTTATCACATAGCCTTTGAAAGAGATCAGGCAACAGGTCTACAAGGCCGGGATGCCCTGCTTGATAGGGCACCGCTTGAAACACCTTGTCAACTCGATCTTGCGAAAGTTGAGTTACTAATTGTTCGGCAAAAGTACTTGTATACCGGTGGATGGGATGTGGATGTATTACGTTTCGTTGTATTCATTTTACAGATTCTGTTCCGATCCGTTCTCTCTTTACGGCTAAATTGCCTACATTTGTGGGAAAGTAAAAACGTATCGGTTATGAAAGATGTAATTAAACTGGAGAATGTAGAGCAATACAACGATTTGTTCGGACTGGAAACACTGCATCCGCTTGTCAGTGTGGTCGACCTGTCGCAGGCTACGCGGCATCCCGAACATTTTGTCCTGAACTACGGCGTGTATGCCCTGTTTCTGAAACAGACCCGTTGCGGAGATATCCGCTATGGCAGGCAGACTTACGACTATCAGGAAGGCACGGTGACCAGCTTTGCGCCGGGACAGATTGTCGAAACAACGTTGGAGCAGGGAACACCCCTGAATGCCTGTGGCCTGTTGTTCCATCCCGACCTGATAAAAGGAACATCGTTGGGACAGGAAATCAAACATTATTCTTTCTTCGCTTACAGTTCGAACGAAGCCCTTCATCTGTCGGAAGAAGAGCGGAGCGTTTTTCTGGACTGTCTGAAGAAGATACAGATGGAGCTGAACCATCCTATTGACAGGCATAGCAAACGGCTGATTTCGAAGAACATCGAGCTGCTGCTGGATTATTGCATGCGTTTCTACGAACGCCAGTTCACAACCCGTGCCGTTGTGAATAAGGATGTACTGATGCGCTTCGAGGACTTGCTCGACGAGTATTTTGCCAGCGACAAACCTCAGACAGAGGGACTGCCTTCGGTCCGGTATTTTGCCGAGAAAGTATTTCTGTCGCCCAATTACTTCGGCGATCTGGTGAAAAAAGAGACGGGCAAGACTCCTCAGGAATATATACAAACCAAACTGATAGACCAGGCCAAGGAGATGATTGCAAGTACGGAAAAAACAGTCAGCCAGATAGCCTACGAGCTGGGTTTCCAGTATTCGCAGCACTTCAACCGCATCTTCAAGAAAAACGTCGGATATACGCCGGGCGAGTACCGGAAACTGCTGGCCTGAATAAATAAACAATCTTAAAAGCACTGATTTATCCAACTTTTTTATAAATTTGCGCCCTTAAAAATAAAAGTGTATTTAGGAGACATTTAAGATATGAGTAAGAAGTTTGCCGAATATTCGAAGTTCGACCTTTCGGAAGTGAACAAAGAAGTATTGAAGAAATGGGACGAAAACCAGGTTTTCACCAAGAGTATGACAGAACGTGAAGGATGTCCTTCCTTCGTATTTTTCGAAGGACCTCCCTCGGCCAACGGTATGCCGGGTATTCACCACGTAATGGCACGTTCCATTAAAGATATTTTCTGCCGTTACAAGACGATGAAAGGCTTCCAGGTAAAGCGTAAGGCCGGATGGGATACTCACGGACTCCCTGTGGAACTGGGTGTGGAGAAAGCACTGGGCATTACGAAGGAAGACATCGGAAAAACCATCTCCGTGGCCGACTATAACGCTGCCTGCCGCAAGGACGTGATGAAGTTCACGAAAGAATGGGAGGACCTGACACACAAGATGGGATATTGGGTAGACATGAAAGAACCGTATATCACCTACGACAACCGTTACATCGAGACACTGTGGTGGCTTTTGAAGCAGTTGTACAAGAAAGGACTTCTTTACAAGGGATATACCATTCAGCCATATTCGCCTGCTGCCGGTACAGGACTGAGCTCGCACGAGCTGAACCAGCCGGGATGCTATCGCGACGTGAAGGATCTGACGGTAGTCGGACAGTTCAGAATGAAGAACCCGAAACCGGAGATGGCAGAGTGGGGAACCCCTTACTTCATAGCATGGACTACTACTCCGTGGACTTTGCCCAGCAACACAGCACTCTGTGTAGGCCCGAAGATCGACTATGTAGCCGTACAGACTTACAATGGTTATACCGGCGAAAAGATGACGGTTGTTCTGGCCAAGGCATTGCTCTACACACACTTCAATAAAAAGGCGGAAGACATTGCATTAGAGGATTATAAGCCCGGCGATAAACTGATTCCGTTCAAGGTAGTCGGCGAGTACAAAGGTACCGACCTGGTCGGCATGGAGTACGAACAGCTGATTCCTTGGGTGAAGCCGACCGAACTGGATAAGGACGGCAACTGGCAGGAAGCATCGGCCAAAGCTTTCCGTGTGATTCCCGGTGACTATGTGACGACGGAAGACGGTACGGGTATCGTACACATCGCCCCGACTTTTGGTGCCGACGATGCCAACGTGGCACGTGCAGCCGGCATCCCGTCACTGTTCATGATCAACAAGCGCGGCGAGACCCGTCCGATGGTCGACCTGACCGGTAAGTTCTATCTGCTGGACGAACTGGACGAGAGGTTTGTAGCCGAGTGTGTGGATGTTGAGGCTTACAAGGAATACCAGGGCCGTTGGGTGAAGAATGCCTATGACCCGCAATTCACCGTAGACGGCAAGTACGACGAAAAGGCCGCACAGGCAGCCGAGTCGCTCGACTTCTACATCTGCATGATGATGAAAGCCGCCAACCAGGCATTCAAGATCGAGAAACATGTACACAACTATCCCCACTGCTGGCGTACAGACAAACCGGTGCTCTACTATCCGTTGGACAGCTGGTTCATCCGCAGTACGGCTTGCAAGGAACGCATGATGGAGCTGAACAAGACCATCAACTGGAAACCGGAAAGCACCGGTACAGGACGTTTTGGTAAGTGGCTGGAGAATCTGAACGACTGGAACCTGAGCCGTTCGCGCTACTGGGGTACTCCGCTTCCTATCTGGCGTACCGAAGACGGCACGGAAGAGAAGTGTATCGAGTCGGTAGAAGAACTTTATGCCGAGGTAGAAAAATCGGTGGCTGCCGGTCTGATGCAAAGCAATCCTTACAAGGAGAAAGGCTTTGTTCCTGGTGTATATACCAAAGAAAATTACGATAAGATAGATTTGCACCGTCCGTATGTCGACGATATTATCCTTGTTTCGAAAGACGGTCAGCCCATGAAGCGTGAGTCGGACCTGATAGACGTATGGTTCGATTCCGGTTCCATGCCTTATGCACAGATTCATTATCCGTTCGAGAATAAAGAATTGCTTGATTCGCATCAGGTATATCCGGCCGACTTCATCGCCGAAGGTGTGGACCAGACACGTGGCTGGTTCTTTACACTGCATGCCATTGCTACCATGGTCTTCGACAGCGTATCTTACAAGACGGTTATTTCCAACGGACTGGTGCTCGACAAGAATGGCAACAAGATGTCGAAGCGTTTGGGCAATGCAGTCGATCCTTTCGCTACGATCGAGAAATATGGTTCCGACCCCTTGCGCTGGTACATGATTACCAACTCTTCGCCGTGGGACAACCTGAAGTTCGATGTGGACGGAGTAGAGGAAGTACGCCGTAAGTTCTTCGGCACGCTCTACAACACCTATTCGTTCTTCGCCCTTTACGCCAACGTGGACGGATTTGAGTACAAGGAAGCCGACGTGCCGATGGCAGAACGTCCGGAAATAGACCGCTGGATTCTTTCCGTATTGAATACGCTGGTGAAGAACGTAGACGCATGCTATAACGACTACGAACCGACAAGAGCCGGACGTCTGATTTCCGACTTTGTCAACGACAACCTGTCTAACTGGTATGTCCGTCTGAACCGCAAACGTTTCTGGGGCGGAGAATTCACACAAGACAAACTGTCTGCTTATCAGACATTGTATACCTGTCTGGAGACCGTAGCCAAGCTGATGGCTCCTATTGCTCCTTTCTATGCCGATATGTTGTACATGGACCTGATTGCCGTAACCGGACGCGACAATGTAGTTTCCGTGCACTTGGCCAAGTTCCCGGTATGTCAGGAAGGCATGATCGACAAGGAGCTGGAAGCCCGTATGCAGATGGCTCAGGACGTCACTTCGATGGTATTGGCATTGCGCCGTAAGGTGAACATCAAGGTTCGCCAGCCGCTACAGTGCATCATGATTCCTGTAGTTGACGAGGAACAGCGTGCCCATGTGGAAGCGGTGAAATCGCTCATCATGAACGAAGTGAATGTCAAGGAAATCCGTTTCGTGGACGGCGCAGCCGGTGTGCTTGTCAAGAAGGTGAAATGCGACTTCAAGAAGCTGGGGCCGAAATTTGGCAAGCAGATGAAAGCGGTGGCAGCACAAGTGGCAGAAATGTCGCAGGAAGCCATTGCCGAACTGGAGAAGGCCGGTTCGTATACCTTCCATCTGGACAGTGGCGATGCTGTTATCGAGACGAGCGACGTTGAAATCTTCAGCGAAGATATTCCCGGCTGGCTGGTGGCTAACGAAGGCAAGCTGACCGTTGCTCTGGAGGTCACTGTGACTGAAGAGTTGCGTCGTGAAGGTGTAGCCCGTGAACTGGTGAACCGTATCCAGAATCTGCGCAAGTCGAGCGGATTTGAAATAACTGATAAAATTCGGATCTGCTTATCAAAAAATCAGCAGACAGATGATGCGGTAACCGAATATAAAGACTATATTTGTAACCAAGTCTTGGGAACCTCACTTACGCTTGTGGATGAGGTAGAAAACGGTACAGAGTTGAATTTCGATGATTTCTCTTTGTTCATAAACGTTGAAAAGGAAGTGGCTAAGGCTTAAAAGAGAACCATATTAAGAACCCTAAATAAAATTCTAAAGCTATGGCAGAAAAGACAAGATACTCGGATGCTGAATTGGAAGAATTCCGCGCCATTATAATGGAAAAGCTGGAATTGGCACAACGCGATTATGATTTGCTGAAAGCAAGTCTGACAGGTGCCGATGGAAACGATACAGACGATACATCGCCTACTTACAAGGTGCTGGAGGAAGGTGCCAATACATTGTCAAAGGAAGAAACAACGCGTCTGGCACAGCGTCAGTTGAAGTTTATTCAAGGATTGCAGGCTGCATTGGTACGCATCGAGAATAAGACGTACGGCATCTGCCGCGAGACCGGTAAGCTGATTCCTGCTGAACGCTTGCGTGCTGTGCCTCATGCAACTTTGAGTATAGAAGCTAAAAACAACGGAAAGAAGTAAATGAGTAAAATTCTCACGAAAGGCCGGATAGCCTTGTCCGTTATATTTTCGGTATTGATCATTGACCAGATTATCAAAATCTGGATTAAGACTCACATGTTCTGGCATGAGAGTATCCGGGTGACCGACTGGTTCTATATCTATTTTACCGAGAATAATGGCATGGCTTTCGGTATGGAAATTTTCGGAAAATTGTTCCTGACCAGCTTCCGTATAGTTGCAGTGGCATTCATAGGATGGTTCCTGTACAAGTTTGTGAAGCATGGGATGAAGACCGGTTTCATTGTCTGCATTTCACTGATTCTGACCGGAGCTTTGGGGAATATTATAGACAGCGTATTTTACGGAGTCATCTTCAACGAAAGCACCCATGCGCAGATTGCATCCTTTATGCCGGAAGAAGGCGGATATGCGCCGTTGTTCTATGGTAAGGTAGTAGATATGTTCTATTTCCCTATCATCGAGACCGACTGGCCGCAGTGGATGCCATTTGTCGGAGGGGAACATTTTATATTCTTTAGCCCTATCTTCAATTTTGCTGATGCGGCCATCAGTTGTGGCATTATAGCCCTGCTGCTGTTCTATAGCAAATATTTGAATGATGCCTATCATGCTGTGACAAAAAAATCATGAAAGGAAAGATGCGGATTCGATGGTATAGTATTGCTCTGTCGGTTTTATGTCTGAGTGCTTGTCAGGTGAAAAGACCTGACACAGTACTGCCAGATGCGACGATGGAGAATGTGCTTTATGATTACCACATTGCCAAGGCAATGGGCGAGGATATCCCCTACAATGACTCGTACAAAAAGGTGCTCTATGTAGAATCCGTCTTCAAGAAGTATGGCATCACTCAGGCGCAGTTCGATTCATCCATGGTGTGGTTTGCCCGCAACCCCGATGCCTTGACCAAGGTATACGAGAAAGTCAACCAACGGCTGAAAGCCCGGCGCGACGGCATCAACCACCTGATTGCCTTAAGGGAAAACCGTCCTAAGTCCTCCCGTCCGGGAGACAGCATTGATGTGTGGTTCGGACAGCGCATTTATCAGCTGACGGGCATGCCTTTGGACAATAAAGTAGCCTTTACCATACCTTCCGACTCCAATTTCCATAGCCGTGACACCTTGCGGTGGAGCGTCCGTTTCCAGATGCTGGGTAAAGCGGCGGATGCGCTTACGGCACCTGTGATGGGAATGCAGGTAGCCTACGCCAAAGATACGGTTATCAGCACTATGCTGCATGTGCTGAAGGACGGTACGAATACGCTGACCCTGTATGCCGACACGTTAGGCGATATCAAGGAGATCCGTGGCTTTGTGTACTATCCGAAACAGGAGGAAGCCGGCGACTTGCTTCTTGACCGGATTTCGCTGATGCGCTACCATGCGAAAGACTCCTTGCCGGCAATTGCAGCCGATACTTTGCAGGCCGATTCGTTGCGTGCCGATTCCTTGCGGAAAGACTCTTTGCCCAAAGCGAAGGACGATGTGCAGAAGCTGCAGGAAACGCCCTCGCAGCAGGAAGAACGCTCGGAAGAACGTGCACGCCCTCGTCCGGGCGTCAACAATGTGCCGGTTAGCAACAATACTTCTACCCTGAAGTCCGGACAGCGGTTGCAAAAAGCTACCTTAAAGAAGCAGAATGTGGTTCCTTTAAAAACAAGAATGCGAGAAGAATGAAAAGATTTGCCTCGCATTATTTGTTTCTACCAGGCTATGGCTATCTGAAGCAATATGTGGTAGAGGTAGACCAGGGATACGCCGTTCGCATCTTTCCGCTGAAAGAAGAAGTCGAAGACGTCGAATGGCTGCCGGGAGTCATCGCTTTGTTCCCCGAAGGGCCGGACGGCGAACTGGCATCCTATCTGTATTATCCTTTCGACTTCAACGCCATGCAGCCTGTCGCCGGAACTCGGCACAGACCACTGCGGTAGCGATGGCCACATTGAGCGACTCGGATGTTTCGCGGCTGACCGGATAGTTGGGGATATACAGCTTGCGGTTTACCAGTTGTTCTACATCGCGGCCTATTCCTTTTCCTTCGTTTCCCATGATGATGAGTCCGTGCTCGGACAGCGGTTGTTCGTAGATGTTTTTCCCGTCCAGGAAGGTTCCGTATACGGGTACGCCGTTCAGCGAGCGGATCAGTTCAGGCAAATCGGTATAGTGCACTCTGACCCGTGCGATTCCTCCCATCGTGGCTTGAATGGCTTTGGGGTTGTAGATGTCGGCCGTGTTGGGCGAACAGAAAATGTCTTCTATGCCAAACCAGTCGGCCAGGCGCACAATGGTTCCCAGGTTTCCGGGGTCTTGCACGTCGTCGAGTGCCAGGCAGAGTGAATGTTCTACGATTTTAGGGTCGGTCATGTACTGCGGCTGTTCGAATACGGCCAATACCTGTTGCGGAGTTTTTTGCAGGCTGGCGCGTGCAAGCTCTTCTTCCGTCACCTCTGTTATGTCCTGAATGTCCGTCAGATTCTTTTGCGAGGCAAGCCATTCGCGGGTGCCCATCAGGAAACGGCAGTCGAAGTGTCCTAACAGGTCTTCTACCAGCTTGGGGCCTTCTGCCAGAAATACGTTTTCTTCTTTGCGCTTTTTCTTTAACTCCAGCGAATGGATATATTTGATGCGATTCTTGCTTATTGCCATTTTTGTTTCTGTTTCGGTTAATTTGATATGGTTTTGACACAGCCACGTATCCTATTTTCATGAAACAAAAATACGGGATATTTTTCAGATAATCAAAAACTGTGAACTCTTCCGGCGTTTTTTCTCTGATATGAAAAAATATACTATATTTGTAGGCGTTTTTTTATGCGCCACCTTGATTGACTCCGGAATGAAAAAAGTCTTACGCCTTGCACTGTATGCGGCCATTGTTTTGTTAGGGGCTTCGTGCTCTTCCACCAAGTATGTGCCGGAAGGTTCCTATTTGCTGGACGAGGTGCGCATACATACGGACAACAAGGATGTAAAGCCTTCCAGCCTCTCTCTTTATGTCCGGCAGAATCCGAATGCCAAATGGTTCAGTCTGGTGAAAACCCAGCTTTATGTTTACAACATGTCCGGCCGCGACAGTACGCGCTGGATCAACCGCATATTGCGCCGAATGGGAGATGCTCCGGTCATTTACAGCGAGGATGAAACCGAGCGTACAAGGGACGAGATAGGAAAAGCGGTGCGCAACATGGGCTATATGGGCGCCACCGTTGCCGCGGTGCCGAGCTACAAAGGGAAGAAAGTGAAGTTGACCTATCGGGTGACGACGGGCAAGGCTTACAAGGTGCGTACGCTGAACTATGATATCCCTGATGAAAAAATCCGGAACTATATGCGGCAGGATTCGGCAAAGACGTATCTGAAAGAGGGAATGCTTCTGGATGTGAATTTGCTGGATCTGGAGCGGCAGCGCATTACGGACAACCTGCTTCGGAACGGTTATTATAAGTTCAACAAAGACTACCTTACCTACACGGCCGATACTGTCAGAAATACTTTTCTGGTCGACCTGACGCTGCATCTGTCGCCATACAGGGGAAGCGGCGACGGGCAGGCACAGACGCACCGGCAATACACCATCGATAAGGTCAATTTTGTGACCGACTACAATGTGCTTCAGTCTTCAGCCTTGAGCAGCATTGAGGTAAATGACTCCGTGCACTACAAAGGCTATCCCATTTACTATAAAGACAATCTCTATCTGCGGCCTCAGGTGCTGACCAACAGTTTGCAGTTTACTCCGGGCAGCCTGTACAATGAGTACGACGTTCAGCGCACTTATGCCAACTTCGGGCGTTTGCAGGCACTGAAATATACGAATATCCGCTTCTTCGAGGTTCAGCGGAACGACAGTGCTTTGCTGAACGCTTATGTGATGCTGACCAAGAGCAAGCATCAGTCTGTTTCGTTCGAGCTGGAAGGAACCAATTCGGCGGGCGACCTGGGTGCAGCCGCTTCCGTCTCTTTCCAGCACCGCAACCTGTTTAAGGGCTCGGAACTGTTTATGGTCAAGCTGCGTGGGGCATACGAAGCTGTGTCCGGTCTGCAAGGCAGTTATCGTGACGAAGACTATACCGAACTGGGTGCCGAAACGACCATCAACTTTCCGCGTTTCCTTTTCCCGTTCCTGTCGTCCGATTTCCGTAGGAAGATAAGGGCCAGTACGGAGTTCGGCTTGCAGTATAATTATCAGTTCCGTCCCGAGTTTACCCGTATCGTAGCTTCGGGCAGCTGGAGCTACAAGTGGGGAATGCAGCAGAGCAACATGCAGCATCGCATCGACCTGCTCGACATCAATTACCTGTACATGCCTTGGATTTCGCAGGAGTTCGAAGAGCAATATCTGGAAAAAGATGAAAACTATATCCTGAAGTACAATTACGAAGACCGGTTGATCGTCCGTACGGGCTATAGTTTTGTTTACAACAGTGCCGGGCGTGCCTTGATGAACAACACCTTGATAGGCGATTCGTATTCGGTACGTTTCAACATCGAGTCGGCGGGCAACCTGTTATATCTGTTGGGACGTACGGTAGGCATGAAGAAGAACGAGAACGACGAGTATACGTTGCTCAACATCCCGTTTGCCCAATACGTGAAGGGAGATATTGATTTTGCCAAGAATATCATGATCGACAATCGCAACTCGCTGGCCTTCCATATTGGTGGCGGCATAGCGGTGCCCTATGGAAATGCTACCGTAGTTCCGCTGGAGAAGCGCTATTTTTCGGGAGGTGCCAACAGCGTGCGTGGCTGGTCGGTGCGCAATTTAGGACCGGGTTCTTTCCCCGGCGACGGCAATTTCCTGAATCAGACAGGTGACATCAAGCTCGATGCCAGCATCGAATATCGCACCCGCCTGTTCTGGAAGTTCCGGGGCGCGGTGTTTGTCGATGCCGGAAACATCTGGACGTTGCGCGATTATAAGGACCAGCCCGGAGGTCAATTCCGCTTTAACAAGTTCTATAAGCAGATTGCGGTGGCATACGGATTGGGGTTGCGCCTCGATCTGGACTTTTTCGTGTTGCGTTTCGATGGAGGTATGAAGGCGGTCAATCCCGCCCAGGGGGCAGAGCGTTATCCCATTATTCATCCCGATTTCGGCCGCGATTTTGCTTTCCATTTTGCCGTAGGTTATCCCTTCTGATTATTCCCCAGTTAGGGAATTATTTTTTCCCAGTTAGGAAATTATTTTTTCCTAGTTAGGGAATATTTTTTTCCCAGTTAGGCGTTTTCCGTGTAATCCGTGCCTGAGGAAAATTGCAAGCAATACTCGTGGAAGTTGCAAGCAATACTCGTGGAAGTTACATGTAATACTCGTGGAGATTGCTTGTAATACCCGTCGGCTTTCCTTTCACAACCCGGCAGCATTGCTTGTTAATCTCGGCGACATTGTTTGTTACGTCCGACAGCATTGCTTGTTACGCCGGCTAACTACCTATATTGCGCGGCTAAAGTAGGTAGTTACGGTCGCCAAGTGGCACTTTGGGAATGAAAAGTGAATAATTGGAAATGAATAACGTGGGTGAAGGATGGATACGCGGACGACGCTGAATGGGCGGATTCACACGGATAAAGATAAGAAAAGGGAAAAATGGGTTCACGCTTTCAACAGGAAAAATCTGCGCTGATAATCAGCGATATATGGTGAAAGATAAGTTTCACGTTCATTCAATTAAAAATTAGAAATTAAAATCCGCGTTCCGTCTCCGCGTAATCTGGGGTAACAACTCTGCTGTAAAACAAATGAGATTGTTTGGAATTCTACAGGAATTTGTTTTTCTTTGTATAAAAGATTGTGGAAGATGAAAACAGATGTTCTGAATCAGTTGAAGGATGCTTTGCGGAAATTGCTGCCGGAAGGTTCGCATGCATACTTATATGGTTCCCAAGCACGTGGTGATGCTCGTCCCGATTCCGATTGGGATATCCTTATATTGTTGGACAAAAATAAAATTGAAGCCGAGGATTATGACAACGTGTCTTACCCTTTGGTGGAGTTAGGTTGGTCACTTAATGAATGTATTAGTCCCGTACTTTATACGGTAAAAGATTGGATGAAGTATCACTTTACACTTTTTTTCCATAATGTGAAGGACGAAGGTATTTTATTGGTATGAGTTTGAGTGAAGAAGATATTAAGGCGATTGTGTTTTATCGTAAAGAAAAAGCTTACGCAACATTGCGTGAAGCTGAAGACATGATTGCATCGAAGCATTGGAATTTGGCAATGCAACGCTTGTATTATGCCTGTTTTTATATGGCTTCGGCTTTGTTGCTCAGTGCAGGATTGAAGTCGCAAACACACAATGGTGTTGTAGGACAATTGGGGATGCATTATGTTTCACAGGGGCTTTTAACCAAAGAAGAGGGACGATTGTATTCGCGTTTGTTACAGAATCGTATAACAGGGGATTATAATGATTTTTTTGATTTTACAGAAGAGGATGTGCTTCCTTTGGTAGAACCGGTTCATCATTTGCTTGACAGGTTGAAAGATTTAATCGCTCTGAATAAATAACTTTGCATCCTCCGTGTTACACTCAGATAATCCAGAGTTACACAGATTTATTAATATGTCACCCTCGTAGAGACGCAAAATTTTGCGTCTGCGTCTCCCATGACCGTAAGCGTGGAGACGCTTGCAATTAAAAATTAAAATCCGCGTTCATCCGCCCATTCCGTGTCGTCCGCGTATCTATCTTTTCGCCTATCTGTCCTTCACCGCAACACGCTAATCCTTAAAAGATTACGGTGAAACTTCACCCTATAAACGCCGTGAAACTCTGTGCTTTCTGTGGTGAGTCGGAAATAAAAAAATCGTATCTTTGCCACCAAAATAAATTCACCGACATGAAACTGACGCATTACCTCCTCTTGTTGCTCTGCTTGTGCTGCTTGTCCTGCGGCTCGCGCACGGACTATCCCAATCTGCTTGTCAAGGCGGACAGCCTGATAGATGCCCGTCCCGACAGTGCCTTGACTCTGTTGCATAGCATCCCTCCTTCGGCCTTAGAAGAGGGCGACCGCATGCGTCACCGGTTGCTGACCGTGGAGGCGGAATGCCGCAACGGACAGATGCCGACCAGCGACTCATTGCTGTTGCCGGTCATCGGCTATTTCCATCGTACCGGTGATGTCTTTTGGGAAGCGCGGGGCGAGTACAACCGAGGATATATTCTCCATAAGCTCCGGCAAAGTGGACAGGCCTTGGAAATTTTTCAGCGAGTAAAGATACAGATGGAACAGTGTGGAAATACCTGGTGGTTAGGACGGACGTATGGAAGGATAGCCTATATCTATCACAGCCAGGGGATGTATTCGCAAGCCGATTCCCTTTATAAGGAAACAGAACAATTGGCCGTACAAGTGGGAGATACTGCATTGTGGTTAGAAACATTGGATAGGAGGAGCGTCCATTTAATAGCTTTGGGGGAGGAACATTACCGGGAAGCGGAAACACTGTTGTTGAAGGCTTGTTTATTGGCTCGACAGAAAAAATTAGTAAAATACCAAAGTAATTGTATGGAGACTTTGAGTCTGTTGTATAGTTATATGCAGGATGGTGAGCAAGCCTTACGGTGTGCCCGGGAAGCTTGGAGGTTAGAACCGGATACCGCAAAGAGGTATATGTCCAGTTTGCTGATAGGTGAGGCTCATTATAAACTGAATCATTATGACTCCGCTACGTTTTGGCTGGAACGAACGATTGCGTGCCGTCCTTCTTTGGCTGTCCGTTCGGCGGCCTACATGCGTCTGGCAGATATTGCCGAAGAACAGGGGGATGCGGAAA
>NZ_FR882959.1:14992-15876 GCF_000435115.1 Bacteroides sp. CAG:633
AAGGCGTTGGCCTATCAGAAGAAGTATCAGCAGACCGAGAACGAACTGACAGAACAGTCGCAGGTAACCGAAATCCGTTTGACAGAACAGTCGCAGGCACATCGGCAGGAACAGTCGCAAATGAAGCGGCTGATTCTGATTTGTCTGGCGGCAATTGGTGCATTGGCCGTTTGCATTGTGCTGTTGTTGGGGCGACGAGCCAGAGAGCGGAAACGTCTTCGCGGGCAGATGGATGCACTGATGAAGTTCTGGTGGAGGGAACATCGGGTGCTGTTGTCAGCAGCCCCGTCAGTGGTTGAGCCGGGAATCCTCTTACTGCCTTTCAATGAACCGAAAGAGGTGCACCCTCTGATCGATTTTGACGACTTGATCAGTCATCTTCGCGAAACGGAACTATATGCCAAGGTGACAAGAACATCGGGCGCTGTTGTCCGCAGAACCGTCAGTGGTTGAGCCGGAAGTCCTCTTACTGCCTTTCAATGAGCCGAAAGAGACGCACTCCCTGATCGATTTTGACGACTTGGTCAGTCATCTTCGCGAAACGGAACTATATGCCAAGGTGACCCGTATTCTTTCTTATCACCAATCCTACAACGACTATGAAGAACATTTCACGGTAGAAGATCAGAATGAACTGCTTAACCTGATTAACCGTTTTACGGATGGCTTCATCACCCGTCTGGAAAAACAAGTTTCACTTTCCGAAAAGGACCTTCGTTTTTGTGGGCTCCACTTGTTGGGCTTGTCCACACAGGACATCGCCATTCTGTTGGAAAAAGACCGCTCCGGTATATATAAACGTCAGAAACGTCTCCTGCATCAATATTTCCCGGATGCAGGCGATGAAAAGTTGGAAAAGGTGTTGAAAAGCATCAAATAGCCCC
>NZ_FR882960.1:0-6406 GCF_000435115.1 Bacteroides sp. CAG:633
ACGTCTACTTCTACTGTCGGGTTGCCGCGCGAGTCGAGTATTTCGCGGGCGATGATTCTTTTTATATTCATACGCTTTTGTTTTTAGGGTTTGTTACATAAATGGCAGGTGGCCGAACGGTGTCTTCGCCGGTATCTGCCAGACGGCACTTCCGGGTGCCGTTTCTTCTCAAATAACAGTTGAGGAGTGTGCAATGTTCGGTTGTCTTCGCCGCAGGTTTGCCGTCCGTGACTTTGGTTGCAACATTGCCGGGTGTTTGATTGGGAGGTTTGTGTGATGGATGTGAAATGTGTAATGGCCGTGAAAAATAATACGTTAAAAATAAATAATTGTACGTAGTGCATTGATTATTCAAAAGTTATTAGTATCTTTGCAGCCCAAAAGTGTATAGTTTCTGAATTAATATAACAATAATATATAACTAAAAACAATTAAAATGCCTACAATTCAGCAATTAGTAAGAAAAGGACGCCAGGTGCTGGTTGACAAAAGTAAGTCACCTGCCTTGGATTCATGTCCTCAAAGACGTGGCGTTTGCGTGAGAGTGTATACAACCACTCCGAAGAAACCGAATTCAGCTATGCGTAAAGTAGCTCGTGTGCGTTTGACCAATGGTAAAGAGGTGAACTCTTACATTCCGGGCGAAGGACACAACTTGCAGGAACACTCTATCGTACTGGTACGTGGTGGTCGTGTAAAGGACCTTCCGGGTGTACGTTATCACATCGTTCGTGGTACTTTGGATACTGCAGGTGTAGCCGGTCGTACACAACGTCGCTCTAAGTATGGTGCAAAGCGCCCGAAACCAGGACAGGCAGCTCCCGCTAAGAAAAAATAATTAGGTGGACTAAGAGCTCAGAACATTAACAATTAAAGTAATAACTTACGTTTTAGTTTGTTGGAGATGCTAAAGGTTGAGTAAATTCTCCGGAGGGAGAGTTGAAGAAGACAGAAGTAAACAACCAAGAACGAAAAACATTATTCTTTCAGACAAATGAGAAAAGCAAAACCGAAAAAACGTGTCATCCTTCCGGATCCCGTTTTTAATGATGTGAAAGTTTCCAAGTTCGTTAACCACCTGATGTACGACGGCAAGAAGAATACATCTTACGAAATCTTCTATGCAGCTCTGGAAACAGTGAAGAACAAGATGCAGAACGAAGAAAAATCTGCTCTTGAGATTTGGAAAAAAGCTTTGGACAACGTAACTCCTCAAGTTGAAGTAAAATCTCGCCGTGTAGGTGGTGCTACTTTCCAGGTTCCGACCGAAATCCGCCCCGACCGTAAGGAGTCTATTTCAATGAAGAATTTAATTATCTTTGCTCGCAAGCGTGGTGGTAAGTCAATGGCTGACAAGCTGGCTGCCGAAATCATGGACGCTTTCAACGAACAAGGAGGTGCCTTCAAACGTAAAGAAGATATGCACAGAATGGCTGAGGCTAACCGTGCATTCGCTCATTTCCGTTTCTAATGTTATAGTGGTACCTATTAATAATTAAAAACTTAAAGATTTAGAAAATGGCAAAGCGTGATTTACATTTGACTCGTAACATCGGTATCATGGCTCACATCGATGCCGGTAAGACAACAACCTCAGAACGTATCTTGTTCTACACAGGTCTGACTCACAAAATCGGTGAGGTGCACGATGGTGCTGCAACAATGGACTGGATGGAACAGGAACAGGAGCGTGGTATTACTATTACTTCTGCTGCTACAACTACTCGTTGGAAATATGCAGGCAATACATATAAAATCAATCTGATTGACACTCCGGGACACGTTGACTTTACTGCCGAAGTAGAGCGCTCATTGCGTGTACTTGACGGTGCTGTTGCTGCTTACTGTGCAGTAGGTGGTGTTGAGCCGCAGTCTGAAACTGTATGGCGTCAGGCTGACAAGTACAATGTTCCCCGTATCGGATATGTAAACAAAATGGACCGTTCGGGCGCCGACTTCTTTGAAGTAGTTCGTCAGATGAAGGACGTTTTGGGTGCTAATCCCTGTCCGGTTGTAATTCCTATCGGTGCAGAAGAAAACTTCAAGGGTGTCGTTGACTTGATCAAAATGAAAGCTATCCTGTGGCACGATGAAACCATGGGCGCTGACTATGACGTTGAGGAAATTCCTGCCAACTTGCAGGCCGAAGCTGAAGAGTGGCGTGAAAAGATGCTGGAAAAGGTAGCTGAATATGACGACGCTTTGATGGAGAAGTTCTTTGATGATCCTTCTACTATCACTGAAGAAGAAATCCTCCGCGGATTGCGTGCTGCAACCTTGAAGATGGATATCGTACCGATGCTTTGCGGTTCTTCTTTCAAGAATAAGGGCGTTCAGACACTGCTCGACTATGTATGTGCTTTCTTGCCTTCTCCGCTGGATACTCCTAACATCGTAGGTACTAATCCTTCGACTGGTGAAGAGGAAGACCGTAAGCCTGATGAAGACGAAAAGACTGCAGCTTTGGCATTTAAGATCGCTACTGACCCCTATGTAGGTCGTCTGACATTCTTCCGTGTTTACTCTGGTAAGGTTGAAGCCGGTTCTTATATCTACAACAGCCGTTCGGGCAAGAAGGAGCGTGTATCTCGTCTGTTCCAGATGCACTCTAACAAGCAGAACCCTGTAGAAGTAGTATCTGCCGGTGATATCGGTGCAGGTGTTGGTTTCAAGGATATCCGTACTGGTGATACCTTGTGCGACGAAGATGCTCCTATCGTATTGGAGTCTATGGACTTCCCCGATCCGGTTATCGGTATCGCAGTTGAGCCTAAGACTCAGAAGGATATGGATAAGTTGTCTAACGGTCTGGCTAAGCTGGCCGAAGAAGACCCGACATTCACCGTTCGTACCGACGAGCAGACTGGTCAGACAGTTATCTCTGGTATGGGTGAGCTTCACTTGGATATCATTATCGACCGTCTGAAACGTGAGTTCAAGGTTGAATGTAACCAAGGTAAGCCTCAGGTTAACTATAAAGAGGCTATCACGAAGACTGTTAACCTCCGTGAGGTTTACAAGAAACAGTCTGGTGGTCGTGGTAAGTTCGCTGATATCATCGTTAACGTTGGTCCGATCGATGAGGACTACAAAGAAGGCGGTCTGCAGTTCATCAACGAAGTAACTGGTGGTAACATTCCTAAGGAATTTATTCCTTCTGTACAGAAGGGCTTCCAGACAGCTATGAAGAACGGTGTATTGGCCGGCTTCCCGATGGATAGCTTGAAGGTTACTTTGCTCGATGGTTCTTTCCACCCGGTAGACTCTGACCAGCTGTCATTCGAAATCTGTGCAATCCAGGCCTATAAGAATGCTTGTTCTAAGGCCGGTCCTGTGCTGATGGAGCCTATCATGAAGCTGGAAGTTGTTACTCCGGAAGAGAACATGGGTGACGTGATCGGTGACTTGAACAAACGTCGTGGTCAGGTAGAAGGTATGGAGTCAAGCCGCTCAGGTGCCCGCATCGTGAAGGCTATGGTTCCGCTGGCTGAAATGTTCGGTTATGTAACAGCATTGCGTACCATTACTTCTGGTCGTGCTACTTCTTCTATGACTTACGATCATCACGCACAAGTATCTACTTCTATTGCCAAGGCAGTATTGGAAGAAGTGAAGGGACGTGTTGACCTGATTTAATCAACAGAATACAATCAGAGTACCGCAGGTTAGCGAATGACTCTTAACCTGCGGACTCTCTTTAGAATAATAATTTTAATAATAAAAGTAATGAGTCAAAAAATTAGAATCAAACTGAAATCTTACGACCACAACTTGGTTGACAAGTCAGCTGAAAAGATTGTAAGAACAGTAAAGACTACAGGTGCTATCGTCAGCGGTCCTATACCTCTGCCTACTCACAAGCGCATCTTTACTGTAAACCGTTCGACTTTCGTAAACAAAAAGTCTCGTGAACAATTCGAACTCTCTTCTTATAAGAGATTGATCGACATCTATAGCTCAACAGCTAAGACAGTAGATGCTCTGATGAAGCTGGAGTTGCCGAGCGGTGTGGAAGTAGAAATCAAAGTGTAAGTTAAGTATTAAAAATTTAGAGAAATGCCAGGATTATTAGGAAAAAAAATCGGAATGACATCCGTTTTCAGTGCCGAGGGCAAAAACGTGCCATGCACTGTTATCGAAGCAGGTCCTTGTGTTGTTACTCAAGTGAAGACTGTAGAAAAGGACGGCTATGCAGCTGTTCAGCTGGGCTTCCAGGATAAGAAAGAGAAGCATACTACAAAACCTTTGATGGGCCATTTTAAGAAGGCTGGAGTAACACCCAAGAAACACTTGGCTGAGTTCAAAGAATTTGCGACAGAGTTGAATCTGGGTGATACTGTAACTGTAGAACTGTTCAACGATGCCGATTTTGTAGACGTAGTAGGTACTTCTAAAGGTAAGGGTTTCCAAGGCGTTGTTAAGCGTCACGGCTTTGGTGGTGTAGGTCAGACTACTCACGGTCAGCATAACCGCGCTCGTAAACCGGGTTCTATCGGTGCTTGTTCGTATCCTGCAAAAGTATTCAAAGGAATGCGCATGGGCGGACAGCTTGGTGGCGACAGAGTAACTGTTCAAAACCTGCAAGTATTAAAAGTAATCGCGGAACACAATCTTCTTTTGGTGAAAGGTTCTGTTCCTGGTTGCAAAGGTTCAATCGTAATAATTGAGAAATAATGGAAGTTAACGTATATAACATTAAAGGTGAAGACACTGGGAGAAAGATTACGTTAAACGAGTCTATCTTCGGAATTGAGCCCAACGACCACGCTATCTACTTGGACGTTAAACAGTTTATGGCAAACCAGCGTCAGGGCACTCACAAATCGAAAGAAAGAAGTGAGATCAGTGGTTCTACTCGTAAAATCGGTCGTCAAAAAGGTGGTGGCGGTGCACGTCGTGGTGACATGAATTCGCCGGTACTTGTTGGTGGTGGACGCGTATTTGGTCCGAAACCGAGAGATTACTACTTCAAACTGAATAAGAAAGTAAAAGCTTTGGCTCGTAAATCAGCTTTGTCTTATAAAGCAAAAGAAAACGCCATTGTTGTGGTTGAAGACTTCGCTTTTGAGGCTCCAAAGACTAAAGATTTTGTTGCAATGACAAAAAATCTTAAAGTTTCTGATAAAAAGCTGCTTTTAGTTTTACCGGAAGCAAATAAAAATGTATATTTGTCAGCTCGTAACGTGAAGGGTGCTAACGTGCAGACTATCTCCGGGTTGAATACTTATAGAGTATTGGACGCTGGAGTTCTTGTGCTTACTGAAAGCGCACTTTCTGCTATTGACAATATCTTAATGTAAAAAGGAGGCTTAGATAATGGGAATTATTATTAAACCGTTAGTGACAGAAAAAATGACTGCAATTACTGATAAGGCGAACAATCGTTTCGGCTTTGTCGTGCGTCCTGAAGCTAATAAACTGGAAATTAAGAAAGAAATTGAGGCCCTTTATAACGTTACAGTAGTTGATGTAAACACAATGCGCTATGACGGTAAGAACAAGAGCCGTTACACACGTGCAGGTATCATCAATGGTCGTAAGAGCGCTTTTAAGAAAGCCATCGTTACGTTGAAAGAAGGAGATACTATTGATTTTTATAGCAATATTTAATAGAAATGGCAGTACGTAAATTTAAGCCCACAACACCGGGGCAAAGACATAAAATTATTGGTACTTTCGAAGAAATTACTGCACGAGTACCAGAAAAGTCTCTTGTATTTGGTAAGAAATCTTCAGGTGGTCGTAACAACGAAGGTAAGATGACTATGCGCTACATCGGCGGTGGTCATAAGAAGGTAATTCGTATCATTGACTTCAAGAGAAATAAAGACGGTGTACCTGCAGTGGTTAAAACAATTGAATACGATCCGAACCGTTCGGCTCGTATCGCTCTGTTGTTTTATGCAGATGGTGAAAAAAGATATATTATTGCTCCCAATGGATTGCAAGTTGGCGCGACTTTGATGTCAGGTGCGGATGCGGCTCCGGAGATCGGAAACGCACTCCCTCTTCAAAATATTCCGGTAGGTACTGTAATTCACAATATCGAATTACGCCCCGGACAAGGTGCTGCTTTGGTTCGTTCGGCTGGTAATTTTGCTCAGTTGACTTCAAGAGAAGGTAAGTACTGCGTTATCAAGTTGCCTTCAGGCGAGGTTCGTCAGATCCTTTGCACTTGTAAGGCTACAGTAGGTAGCGTTGGTAATTCAGATCACGGACTGGAAAGTTCTGGTAAGGCAGGACGCTCTCGTTGGTTAGGACGTCGTCCGCACAACCGTGGTGTTGTTATGAACCCGGTTGATCACCCGATGGGTGGTGGTGAAGGACGTGCTTCAGGAGGACATCCGAGATCTCGTAAGGGATTGTATGCTAAGGGTCTTAAGACAAGAGCTCCGAAGAAACAATC
>NZ_FR882961.1:0-2925 GCF_000435115.1 Bacteroides sp. CAG:633
ACGACGTTCATTCTTCAGACGCTTCACGAAATCTGCTTCACTCATTCCGCTCGGCAGTTCGGGCATATTTACATCTGCACGGGCACGCACCTGATTGACAGCTTCACGCGCACTCAAAGGAAGTTCACCATCCTTATAATCAGGATTATGGAAAGCATTCACCATTGCTTCTGCATAGTTCAGCAATACTTCTGCATAACGGAACAGAATCCAGTTATGGTTTTTAGCAGTCACTTTGCTACCCGACTCAAAACTGATGGAATTATTGACGTACTTCTGCAAATAATAACCTGTTGTTGTAGCATTTTCAATCGGAAGTCCGTTAGCTCCTCCTTCCCAGATTTCTACATTGTTAACCGGCCACTTCATATTATTATAAACGATAGTCATTCCCATACGAGGGTCACGGTTCGCATAAGGATTGGCTTTCATGGCAGGATTGCTCCAATCAAAAGCTGAACCGTCTGTCATTTCATAAGCATCCACCAAATTCTGAGTAGGACAAGTGGAAGTGCTACCGCCTTCTACTCCCATCGGGAAGTTAGCCTTCTCAAAATCTCCGTTCTCACCAGTGGCACGAGCTAAAATAACTTCGGCAACTTTGTTATTGGTATCATTGAACAAATCGGAATAATTCACCAGTTTATAACCCAGTTCGGAAGAAGAGCCAATGATCTCATAAGCAGCCTTGGCAGCCTTTTTCCAATTCTCCGCATTGTCACTGCTATACAACGGACTTGCCATATAGAGCAACATACGTGCTTTTAAAGCCAATGCCGTACCTTTGGTAACGCGACCAGTCTCTGCATCCGGAAAACTCTTGTAATCCACCGGCAAATAGTTAGCTAAATCAGAACATTCGTCCACAATGAACTGTGCAATCGTCTCAAAGGTAGCGGGAGTAACCTGATTAGCTTCTTCCTGTGTCAATACTTCTGTAACAAAAGGAACATTATGATAGCGTCTGATCAACTCAAAGTAGAAATAAGCACGCAGGAACCGTACTTCGTACTTGTAATTGTTAAAGCACTTCATCATATTCTCATATTCATCGGAATATTTCCAGTCATCGAAAGTCAGATTAGCTGTCTCTGCCAGATACAAATTGGCAGCCCGAATGCCTGTGTAATAATTGCTCCACTGATCATCCACCGTATTGTTCGCAGACCAAGTACCATTCACAAACCTTTGGATGTTGGAAGAATCGTATATATGAATAGCATCATCTGTCGCAGCATCGAGCATAGCTCCGTCTATCGAACAGAAATCGGCTTTCAAATATCCATAAATGTTCGTCACCAACTGTTTTACACGAGTATAACTATCCAGAACATCCTCTTTGGTATAGTTATCGGACTCATCACAATCCATAAAGTCGCATCCAGTAAGCGTAAACAACGACAGAAGCAATGCAAGTCCTTTTATTTTAATATTCTTCATCTTAATCACGTTTTATTAAAACTTCAAATTAAAACCAAACGCATATTGTCTCATTGTAGGATGAGCAACGCCAATAGACTCTGGATCGGCAATATCAATTCCATCCACACAGAACAGATCGTGTCCACGACCAAAGATCTTTATACCTTTTACAAAAGCAATGTTCTTCAGCCATTTTTCCGGCAACTGATAATATACTTCCAACATTCTCAATTTCAAGAACGAAGCATCGGCTACCCACAAAGAATTGGTATTATAGTTATTATCAGATCCTTGCGTAGTCAGACGGGGCAATGTTCCATTCGGATTGCTCTCACTCCAGCGGTTGTCCCAATAATATTGAGATATGGTATTGTTCGATACCAACGGACGATATACACTCTTCGTATCCAATATTTTACTATAATTGGCAGCTCCTTGGAAATAAGCAGTAAAACCTAATCCCTTATACTCCGCACCCACATTAAATCCGTAATAGATTTCCGGACAAGTTTCATTATATCCTAAAGCCACTTGGTCGTATTGGTCAATACGCTTGTCACCATTCTGATCTTTAAATTTCAAATCACCGGGACGCACATCTGACAAATATTGCTTAACATCACGCTGATCGATTTCTTCCTGACTTTGATAAATACCTTCCACTTCATAACCAAAAATCTGTCCAACTGAATGACCGGTACGTTTTAAATAATCATACGGACGGTATTCTTCATTCATCTCAATAATTTCATTACGGGCAAATGAGAACTGTCCACCGATTTGATAAGTAAAATCTCCGATATGATCGGTCCAGTTAGCAGCCACATCCACTCCGTAACTGTTGATAATACCGTCATTACGCATAGGAACAGTCATACCAAATACCGATGAAATCGCTCCACTACCATCCACTAAAATATCGGTACGATGGTCGTAATATCCATCAACGGTCAAAGATAATTTGTTCCATACCATCAAATCAACACCTACGTTCAGTTTGTGAGACTTCTCATAAGTCAGCCCGTCCACCGCAATGCGATATTCTTTCATACCTGACTGACTCTCCACTACCGTCAACCAAAATATCGGTACGATGATCATAATATCCGTCAACGGTCAAAGACAATTTATTCCAAGCCATCAAATCAACACCCACGTTCAGCTTATGAGACTTTTCATAAGTCAACCCGTCCACCGCAATGCGATATTCTTTCATTCCAGACTGGCTGGCAGGAGTATCTTTGAAATAATAGCTGTTTCCACTGCCAAAATAATATTTATACAGATTAGCATCAAAGTCAGCACGTCCTGCTATACCATAAGACGCTCTCAGCTTCAACAAATTCAGATTATCCGATTTCAACCAATCTTCTTCTGAAAGTATCCATCCTGCTCCGATCGAAGGAAATATTCCCCAACGGTTACCCGGTTCCAAAACACTTGATGCAGAACCAGACAAGGCAAAATCCAGAATATAACGGTTCTTATAAGTATAGTGACCTT
>NZ_FR882962.1:0-2945 GCF_000435115.1 Bacteroides sp. CAG:633
GGCGGCTGCCGGCATCCGCATCATTGCTTCGCAGGAGATGAACCGCAAGACTACGCTGGTCATTGCGGTCAGTTTCTCGTTAGGATTGAGTGTGGAGCTAGTTCCGGAGATTCTCTGCCAGCTGCCCGATACATTGCGTAATATCTTTGCTTCGGGCATCACCACGGGCGGACTGACCGCCATCGTGGCGAATGCCTTGATACGGATTAAGGAGTAATCCTATCATCCATATTTGTTTGTCGGTCAAGGTTTCTTCACCGTTTTTTCAACAGTGGAAGGGGCTTTGGCCGACGAATAGTTTAGTCGGTTGACATACGCTTGCCGGAGGATTCCTTTCACATCCATCACCATACCCATCGGTATGTCCTGTTCTACTTTCAACGACACGGTTGTCTCCCCATGTTTGCTTCGGAAGTCTTCCACTTCGTTGCGCAGTTCGTCCAACGTGAAGTTGCTCAACGTCTTGCTCGGACCGTTGGAAGCTATCAGGGTTATCTGTATCGGAAGCTTTTCGGCAGCATCTGTTTTTCTGAACGTTTTCGGTTTTGCAAAAGTAACCAGGATGGGGAATGCCTTGTCCAGCGCCGCTTCGTCTGTAGTGCCCAGTTCGGCGGCTGCTTCCTGACGTAGTTGCTGGTAAACGTCCTTGACTGTGTACAGATACAGGCGCATGGCTTCGGCCGAAGAGCCACGGTCGTAGATTATCTCCAAATTGGATCGGAACGGTTGCCCCGACTGTTTAGCCTGCTGATAGTCTTTTCGTAGTACCTCGGTCAGATGCTTGCGGATGAAGTCTGCACAATCAGTCGGCGTTCCTTCCTGATCTATCATAACCTGATTGCGCAAGTTGACCAACAGCCGGTGTGCAGCTTTTCCAGATTCAGGAGCAACAGTACCTCCCCCGTCCTTGAACTTCCGTGCAAAATACTGCTCCAGCAGCTCGCGCTCGTCCATCCGGACGGTGTCCTGCGACTGTGTGCCGACGGGCGGTTTCACCATCTGTTCTACCGCATTCTTCACTTCGGGCCGGGCAAACGCATAGAGCGTCCCCGACACCACGGGCACGAAGAGCAACAGCTTCAGTCGTGCCAGTCGATTGGTTCTTTTCTTTAACATCATATTGATACGTTGTTTTAGCTTGCTGTGTCCAAAGCCGCTGGCCATAGAGTAGAGCCTTGTGCCGACGGATTTTTTCACGAGCAACAGTTGATATTGAGTAGCATCGATGCCATGTAGCAGCACGCCGTTGTCTGCTTCGAACTCGTGCACTTCGCGAAGCTCACGCATCAGCAGCCAGGCGGCAGGATTGAACCAGTGGAGGACGATGATGGCCTGCATCCACAGCAGATCGGCCGTGTGATGATAGTGCAGGTGCATCTGTTCGTGCAGCAATATCGCCTCGCGGTTGTTCCGGTAGTCTTCTTGCGAAAGAACGATTGTACGGCCCCAGCTGAAAGAACCTTTTTTCAGCGGACAGACAATCAGGCGGAAGCCCTGCTGCCTTTCGGACGGATAGCGGCAGAACAACTGGCGCATCCGCAGCATCGACAGCAGAAAGAAAGCCAATGTCAGCAAGGCCCCACCCGTATATGCCCATGTAATCAGGCGCAGGGCACTGAATGCAGCAGGAGCGGCAGTTGCCGGTGCGAAGACGGTTACTGTCGGCGGAAGCGGCTGTTCCGCTTCTGTGCCCTCTGCATGCAGGCGTATGGATGGCGATGCCGAGGAAGGGGCTGTCAACAGTGTTTCGACCGTTGTCATGGGCTTTTGCCACAGGCTGGCTTGCGGAATGCTGAGTTGCACGAATGGCAACAGCAGGCAACACAACGTGCCGCCCAACAGCAGCAGACGGTTGGTGCGGAACAGGGTGTCGCTGCGGAAACATAGCCTGAACACGAAATATAGCGTGGTCAGGCAAAGCGTCGACTTGAACAGATAGAACAGAAAAGCTCCCATAGTCCTGGTTATGCTTTGCGTTTGCTTTCAATCTGTGCGATCAGCGCCTTCAGCTCGTCGAGCGGCATGCCTTCTTCTTCCACAAATGATGACACGACGTTGGCGAACGAGTTGTCGTAGTAGTGGGCTATGACGTCATTCAGCGCCGAACGTTTGTACTCGTTGGCCGATATCAGGGGATAGTACTGGTAGGTGTTTCCGTAGGCCTTATAGCCTACAAAGCCTTTTTCTTCGAGGCCGCGTACCAGTGTCGAGACGGTATTGTAGTGCGGTTTAGGGTCTTCGTAAAAAGCCAGCAGTTCGCGTACAAACATCGGGCCGTGCTCCCAAAACATCCGCATGATTTCTTCTTCTTTAGTGGTCAGTCGTTTCATAATCTTATTGTTTTAACGTTGGTGTACGCTGCAAATATATAGATTATTTCCGAACAAACAACTAATACTCTTAGTTAATCAACTAATAATGGCAGTAGTTTAACTAAAGTTAGCAGTAGTAACGTGTAAGCCGAAGAAAGGGGTATTATAAAAAGAAACACAGCCCCACACACCTCCCCCACTGTGTTAAGCCTTCCGCCGGTCGTTCCGAAGGGGGCTATCGAGGGAGAGTGTGTAAGTCTGTGTAGAGTGTATGTTGGTCAGAATAGGGTTAGCGGTAGCTGCGTAAAGCCAGTTTCTTTACCCACAGCACGAAGAAGCCTGTCAGCACCAGATTGAGCACAATGGTGAGCACGGAGATGAGCAGCGCCGGTCCGCCCAGATTATAGCTCAGCGCGATGAAGATGACTCCTGCCCCTACTTCGCCTCGTGTAAACATACCGATGGATAAGGCCAGACGTTCGCTGAACTTGCGGTCGCGGTAGAAGAAAACGGGGAACAGTTTGCCGATGTTGGACAGCAGCGATACGGCCACTACATGCAGCGCAATCATTCCCCACGACATCATCTCCTGCGATCCGGTTATCGAATGGCTGCCTGCCGATGCTTCGGCAA
>NZ_FR882962.1:2950-9920 GCF_000435115.1 Bacteroides sp. CAG:633
CCTGCCGATGCTTCGGCAAAGTCGACTCCGAGGAAGCGCGGCATCCCCACTCCTACCAGAAACATGAACAGAAACGAAATGCCTGTAGCCGCACGGCGTTCGGCTGGCGAATCGTGTTCGCGGTGTTTCATCACCATGCCCAGTACGAAAGCCGGAAGCAGCACTTCGACGTGGATGCTGCCTTCTTCACCATAGAAGTGCTTGCTCAGTGCATAGATGCCCAGCGTGCCGGCAAACACCAGTATCGAATAGCAGAGGATGGCTTTCCAGTCTTGCCGCCAGTCGTAGCGGCCCATCTGCTTCCACCCGAAGGAGAGCAACAGCATCACAATCACGACAATGGCCAGCAGCTGCCACTTCAGACCTATCATCATAATCTGTAGCGGAATCATCAGCAGGATGGTGTCCAGGTCGTCGAAGATGGCAAGTACCTGTATTTTCTTGTACATCCAGCTTTGTTTCAGCCCGATGGCCGCCAGCATGGTAAACAGGATGCCTGCCGAAGTGGGGGCGGCAAAACGGCTTAAAAGCAGGTTTTCCTTCCACGCATCCCAACTGCCCCAGCAGTCGGACGGAAGCAGGACAAAGATGTAATAGAGTGCTATCAGAAACCAAGGCATGGCGGCAGTGACCATGGCAATGAAGTAATCCTGAGCATACGTCCGCCAACGCGACTTGTCGACTTCGAACTCGCGCCCCACATTGATCATGATAAAACCAAGGCAGACGTAAAGCAACACATTCGACGCGGTCTTTACCGCATCATAACTTCCTCCCGCCCACAGGGGGAGGTACTGGCTGACTAGCAGCCCGGCCATCAGAAAGGCCGAAAACGATAGAACTTTTCTCATTTATAATATAATTAAAAGAGGAGGACACCAAGACAGTCCTATGGAAAGAGAGCATCCTCCTCGGGGTTATCAGGGTGAAGGGGGCATTAATCCAGCTTCAGCACCGCCAGGAACGCCTTCTGCGGCACTTCCACGTTTCCGATCTGCTTCATGCGTTTCTTACCCCGCTTCTGCTTTTCGAGCAGCTTGCGCTTACGGCTCACGTCGCCACCGTAGCACTTCGCGGTCACATCCTTGCGGACGGCCTTGATGGTTTCGCGGGCTATGATTTTGGCGCCGATGGCTGCCTGAATGGCTATTTCGAACTGCTGGCGCGGAATCAGTTCTTTCAGCTTCTCGCACATGCGGCGACCCAGGTCGTAGGCGTTGTCGAAGTGGGTCAGTGTGGAGAGGGCGTCCACGGGTTCGCCGTTCAGCAGGATGTCGAGCTTCACCAGCTTGGACGGACGGAAGCCGTTGGGGTGATAGTCGAACGAGGCATATCCCTTGGAGATGCTCTTCAGCTTGTCGTAGAAGTCGATGACGATTTCGCCCAGCGGCATGTCGTAGTAGATTTCTACGCGGTTGCCCGAGATGTATTCCTGCTTCACCAGTTCGCCACGCTTGCCCAGGCAGAGGGTCATGATGGGGCCGATGTAGTCGGTGGTCGTGATGACCGACGCGCGGATGTAGGGCTCTTCGATGTGGTCGATCATGGTGATGTCGGGCATGCTGCCGGGGTTGTGCACCTCCATGACGTGTCCCTGCTTGTCGTACACGTTATAGGATACGTTGGGCACGGTGGTGATGACGTTCATGTCGAACTCGCGGTCGAGTCGTTCCTGCACAATCTCCATGTGGAGCAAGCCCAGGAATCCGCAGCGGAAACCGAATCCCAGCGCCAGCGACGACTCGGGCTGGAAGGTCAGCGAAGCATCGTTCAGCTGCAGCTTCTCCAGCGACGAACGCAGGTCTTCAAAGTCCTCGGCCTCGATGGGATAGACACCGGCAAAGACCATCGGTTTTACTTCCTCGAAGCCGGCGATGGCTTTGTCGCACGGACGGGCAATGTGTGTGATGGTGTCGCCCACCTTTACTTCGCGCGAGGTCTTGATGCCCGAAATGATATAGCCTACGTCGCCTGTGCGCAGCTCGTCGCGTGGCACCATATCCATTTTCAGCACGCCTACCTCGTCGGCGTCGTATTCCTTGCCCGTGTTGAAGAATTTCACTTTGTCGCCTTTACGGATGACGCCGTTCTCAATCTTGAAATAGGCGATGATGCCGCGGAAGGAGTTGAATACGGAGTCGAAAATCAAGGCCTGTAGCGGGGCGTTCTCGTCGCCTTCGGGATGGGGGATGCGTTCGATGACGGCGGCCAGAATCTCTTCGACTCCCATGCCGGTCTTGCCCGATGCGCGGATAATCTCCTCGCGCTTGCAGCCCAACAGTTCTACGATTTCGTCTTCCACTTCCTCGGGCATGGCGCTTGCCATGTCGCACTTGTTGATGACGGGGATGATCTCCAAGTCGTGCTCGATGGCCATGTAGAGGTTCGAGATGGTCTGTGCCTGTACTCCCTGCGATGCGTCGACGATGAGCAGCGCGCCTTCGCAGGCGGCAATCGAACGCGACACTTCGTACGAAAAGTCCACATGTCCCGGGGTGTCAATCAGGTTGAGGATGTATTTTTCGCCCTTGTACACATATTCCATCTGAATGGCATGGCTTTTGATGGTGATACCTCTTTCCTTTTCCAGATCCATGTCGTCCAGCATCTGTCCTTCGGTTACTTGGATGGTGTTGGTAAATTCCAGCAGGCGGTCTGCCAAAGTCGATTTCCCATGGTCAATGTGGGCTATGATACAAAAGTTACGTATATTCTTCATCTTCTAAACTAGTTCTCTTTTTGGGTTCGCAAAGATAGTGAAAAGCTAAGAGGCGTACAAACTATTGAAACCTGTTTTGAATATTTTTTCTTCCGAGCTGCATCCTGTCCTATCCAAACGAATCGTCAACATCCCCCCTTGTTTCCCTCTTGCCGGAACAAAGATAAATACAACCAAGCGGAGAACCATAAAAGGGGTATCGATATACTGTGAAAATCTGTTAATAAAACGCGGTTTTTGTGTTAATAAAGCTAACTCATTGAAAGGCAGGGCGTAGGAGGCGTTTTATACGTTTTCGCCCCGTGATTGTTTATTTTTATTTGCCATCGGCTGTGATGGGCAACCGGAAGGCGGCGTTTGGCGTAAGACGACTGCCGGCGTTACAGTATTACAGTTACAGTTAGGTAAATTTCGATTTCCGCCATACTGACGTTAAGAGTAATATTATATATTATATATATAAATATATATATAATATATAATATTAAATTCTTTAACACTTCTTCTACTTTAAGGTATGAATGAAAAATAAATACAAATCAGAAGAAGTCGGAACGACTTGAATCAAGATGAATACTCGAAAAAAATCTAACTGTAACTGTAATACTGTAACGCCAAACGGGTAAAAATGTAACGAAATATGTACATTTCTACATATCAGCACGCATCATAAAAAAAAATTCAGGCAATAAAAAAAGGGGTAAAACGGGGCGCAAAATCAAGAAAACAACGGCAACCGCGTTACAGTTACAGTATTACAGTAAGTTTTTTCGGAAAAAGGGCGCAAAAAAAATGCGTTGACAACAAAATAGACGTTGCATCAACACATTTTCTTAATACTTTTATGAATCTCGTCTGCTTAGATCAGCTTGAAGAACAGTTCACCTTCTACTTCTTCGGCAGAGATTTTGTCTTCTCTCAACAGCCAACCGAGTCCCAGGAACATATCTTTGTCAATCAACTTTGTAGCTTTCTTCAGTTGCTTGGCAGTCAGTCCTTCGGTTCCATTCAGTGCATTCCAAATCTTTCCAGCAATTTCGCCTGCTTTTTCTTTTAACATTTTCTTCAATTTTAGTTTAGTTAGACATGCTTTATAAACTCTGAATTCCCTTTATACGGCAGATTCAGATTTTATTTCTGCTGCAAATATAGCTATTTTTATGTTATATAGCATATTTTCATTCTTTTTTTTCTTGAAAATGTAAGAAAAAGCGGAAAATGAAGGTAAAAAAACACGATATCGCCCTTTTTTCTACTTCCCTTGCAGGTGTTCCACCCAGATGCGGGCGGCAGTTTCCACCATGCGCGGACAGGGGCGTTTGGCGTAGTATTGGGCCGTACGCTCTTCGGGGATGCTGCTGATTTCGGGCTTCTTCTGCCCCAGCAGTTCGGCGCAGACAAGCGTTCCGTTCCGCTTCTTGAATTCTTCGGCCAGCTGCTGCACCAGTGCGTAGTTTTCGGCCTTGCTGGCGCGGTCCTTGCCTTCGAGGGCACACTTCTCCAGTCCGGCCAGCATAAACAGCCCACACGCCGCGCCACACGTCATACGCATGCGCCCGATGCCGCCGCCAAACGATGCCGACATGTGCAATGCCTGTTCTTCGGTGAAGCCATACATGTCAGCAAAAGCTACCACTACCGACTGCGAGCAGTTAAAACCACTTTTGAAAAGCTCGACCGCCTTTCCGATACGTTCTTCCAATTCCATTGTTTTCTCCTTATAACTCTATACTTTCGTTTTTTTATACATTTCTTATCCGGCTATCACCTCCCACAGCAACATCAGGTTCAGCACAGTCACCGCGGCGGCGATGGCATACAGCACCAGCGCGTTCCAGCGGCTGTTGGCATACTGCCCCATCACCTTGCGCGACGAGGTCAGACCGACCTGCAAGAACACCGTGAAAGGCAGCTGAATGCTCAGCACCATTTGCGATATAAGCAGCCCCTTGAACGGGTCGCCTATGAAAAATATCATCAGCAAAGCAATGCCCAGCGAGAGCACCACTCCTATCTGCGAGTGGCTGTCCTTGATGTGGTAGGACTCGCCGAAGATGCCGGCAAATATGGAGCCTGCCGCCATGCCGCTGGTGATGGTCGACGAGATGCCGGCCATGAGCAAGGCCAGGGCAAAGACGACTGCCGCATTGTTGCCCAGCAGCGGTTCGAGCAGCGACTTGGCCTGTTGCAGTTCCTCGACCTGCACACCTGCCTGATAGAAGGTGGATGCCGCCAGCAGTATCATCGCACTGTTGATGGCCCAGCCCACAATCATGGAGAACAGCGTGTCGAACAGTTCGTACTTCAGCACCTTGCGGATAGAAGCATCGTCCTGCTTGTTGTATTCGTGGCTCTGAATGACCTCGGAATGCAGAAACAAGTTGTGGGGCATCACCACGGCTCCCAGCACGCTCATCACGATAATCATGCTTCCGTCGGGGAACGAAGGTGTCACCCACCCCTGCACGGCCTGCGGCCAGTCTATCTTGACCAGAAACAGCTCGTAAATGAACGAAAGCCCTATCACGGACACAAATGCGATGATGGACCGCTCTATCTTCTTGTACGAATTGGTGAACAGCATGACCAGCACAAAGGCCGTAGTCAGCACCGCCCCCCATACGATGGGGATGCCGAACAGCATCTGCAAGGCGATGGCTCCGCCCAGAATCTCGGCCAGCGAGGTCGAGATGGAAGCCAGCACCGCCGTGCCCAGAATGGGGCGCGACACCCACGACGGCGTGTATCGGGTGGCCGCTTCGGAGAGGCAAAGCCCCGTCACGATGCCCAGATGCGCCACATTGTGCTGCAAGATGATGAGCATCACCGTGGACAGCGTAACCACCCACAACAGCGAATAGCCAAACTCGGAGCCCGCCGCAAAGTTCGAAGCCCAATTGCCCGGGTCGATGAATCCTACCGTCACCAGCAGTCCGGGACCGATGTATCTGAAGACATCCAGACCACCCAGATAACGCTTATGGTCTTTCCGCTTCAAGTCATTCCATATATTCTTCATATCAACTACAGATTAGCATAACGTTAATCATAGTATAACAACGGCAGGGGCTAATTGTTTTTAAGACTTCAGCAATTCATCCAAATAGCTGTAAAACTCGGGGTCCTCGCCTACCACAATCTTCAGAATCGTGCCTTCGGGGCTAAGAACAATCTTCGTCGGATAGCCACGGACGGCATAAAGCACCGATACATCGGGCTTTCCCTCGTTGCGGACGTGCAGCCAGGGCATATCGTGCTCTGCTACGGCTTTACGCCATTTTTCTTCCGTGTCGCGACAGTCAATGCCTACAAACTCCACTTTGGCCTTATGCTTGGCGTAGGCCTTCTTCATGTCGGGCACACCCTTTATGCACCAGCCACACCAACTGCCCCAGAAGTCGAGCACTACATACTTGCCACGAAGCGAAGAAAGCGTAAAGTCGTTGCCCTTGAGATCTTTCAGTGTGAAGTCGGGAGCCGGATTGCCTTCCTTCACCCGCTCGGCTGCCGCACGACGCTCCATCTCTTTGTCGTACCCCTCCTTCACCTGACGATACAAGGGCGCCATTACCCCCGTACGTACAGGCTCGGCCACTACGTCGAGCATCTCGCCTACCTTTTCAACCGACAAATCGCGCGACAGCGCATAGACGGCCACCTCCTGATCTGCATGGCTCCGGATAAAGTCGCAACGCAGGTCTTGCATACGGTCCAGGAACTCTCGTGAAGGCGCATAAGCCTTGCGGATGCTGTCGGACGGAATCCCGTCCTTCTCCATCTGCATACATACCTCACGAAGCGAATCGAGCTTCAGGATGCAGGGGCGCAGCTGGTCGTTCAGCTCGTTGCAAGCCTCGTAGAAGGCGTCGCCGCCCAAACGGTAATCCTCCAGCGTGCCGCTCACCGTGACGGGGCGACCGGGCAGTAGTATCAGTCCTAAGGCTTGCATGCTGATAGCGCCGTTGCCCGAAGGTTTGGCGTAGATGTAGACTTGCTTCAGCACGCTGTCGCCCACATTGAAGGCAAACTGTCCGTTCTGCATAGGCACTGTATCGAGCTGCGCCTTCCCCTCGCCTACCGGCCGGTGGTTGACCAGCAACGTATCACTTTCAATCCCATTCAGCATGCCGCTGACATCCATCTTCGCCGCTGGTTGGCAGGCAGTCAGCAAGCCTGCACCAAGCAGCATCATATACACATTTTTCATATCTCTGTTCTTATTAATTTAAATCAATAACCACGATGTTATCG
>NZ_FR882963.1:0-2968 GCF_000435115.1 Bacteroides sp. CAG:633
TTTGTGGTATCTACTGATGACCCGGGAATGAACTAAGTTCAGAGTGGGCAATTATGTTTGTTATTACTAATATCTTAATTAAAATTTTATATTATGAGACTGAAATCTAAAATGTATTTAGCTGCTATGGCTTTACCTGCCATCTTCGCTTCTTGTACACAAGACGAAGTATTCAGCGGCTTAGAAAACCAAGATGCCACTAAAGGACGTGCTGTTGTAGGTCAGGTGACACTTGTAATGGACGGTGCTGAGACTCGTTATGACAGCGAAAACGGTCAGTTTGAGGCTGGCAAAGACGTGCTTGGCATGTATTTGATGGATGAATATCAAAGCAGCTGGAATGGGGGCGCTGGTATCGATTGTCCGGGTGAACACGATGATGCTAATACCACATGGTGGAGATACCAAGATCATTGGACTGCAATGTATAAACTGGTAAACTATATTCAGACCAACTATCCTTTCCGCTATACAGCAGCTGATGAAACTTCAAGAAGTGGAGCTGCTGTTTGGAAGAATGATGCGAAGTTGGTTGAAGGTAACTACTTCTCAATGTATCCACAACAGGAAAATGCTACCAACCGTCGCGAATTGTGGCACTATATCAATCCTGCTGTACAGATGGTGAAGCATTCTACAAAAGATGGATATTATCACGGTGTAGACAACCAGTTCTTCTTGGGATACAACCAGATTTACCGCGATCAGGAAGCAAATGCCAATGGCGAGCTTGCTGTTGACGTGAAGCTGAAAGGTGTAATGACTGGCTATAAGATCAAAATGCTTGGCTGGCAAGGTGCAGATGTAATGTTGCAGAAGATTTCTTTTAAATCTGAAGATGGAAGCGCGTTACCTACTATTGCCTATATTGAGCCTGCACTGAAGGACAGTCAGCAAGATTGGCGTAAAGTTACTGATGATAAAGCAGTAGAAGGAATTGAAGATTGCGATGAAGTTTATGCAGTAGGTTTGTATGATGCACAAAAAACTTGGACTAAGAAAACTGTAAGAAGTCTGGTTAACTATCGTACAACTGAAAACGGTCGTATTCCTTACGGTTTGGATGAAGATAAGCAAGGCTTGGCTTATGAATACAGCTTTACATTCCCTGAAAATACAATTTTGAAAGGTGATGTATCTCAAGGCGACTTGTTGTATGCTTACATTGTAGTTCCTACATTAACGAAGGCCGAGTGGGAGAACATCGAAGTAGACATCTATGGCTGGAGATGGATAAAAGATGACGTAGATGGTACAGGTCACTGGGAATATGGTAAATTTATTCCTAAAACTCCCAATAGCGAATGGTTTGACATCGCCAATCTGCAACCGTGGAATCCTGCTGACGAAAGCAACTATTATCAGCTCATTGAAAATCGTTTCGATGATTTGGCATTCCAAGCAATCAATGAGTTCAACGTAGCTTCAACTGCTGATATGGAGCAGATGGTAGAAGGTTTCTTGAAACAATCTTATGGAAGCGGTGATCTTACATTCACTATCAAACCTGATGCTGCAGGCGTTGAAATCACAGAAGATTTCGTAGCTATGCTGAAAGAAAACTCGAAAGAGAATAATCGTAACATCACAGTTACTTTCAATGGCAGCCGTGATGGTGTCGTAAACTTCAATGTTGATAACACTCTGGCTCTGGATGAAGCTACTACTGAAACTGGTAAGAAAGTTGTCTTCAAATATGCTGATGGTATTGTTTTGAATAACAATGCAATTCAAACTGTTGCCAAGAATACGACTTTGAATGGTAACTTTACTATCAACAACCACAATACATTGAATGTGGAAGGTACGTTGGAAAGCGAAGTTACAGTAAACAACTTCAATTCAGTAACAGTGAAGGGTGAAGTGAAGAAGATCATTGTGAACAACAAGAACCTGACTATTGATGGTGGTACAATTGAAAAAGTTGAAAACAACGGTACAGCAACAAGCAATGGTGGTAAAGTAACAACATTTAATAATAATGAGTACGAGGCCGATTGCAAGGATTGCAATGCAGAACTTGAAGTAGCTAAAGGAACTTTGGAAATTGAAACTTTAACTAATGATGGTAAGGTAACTGTAATGAGTGGTGCTGTCCTCAAGACTGCCAATAATGATGATCCAAGTCTCATCAACAATAATGAGATTTTGAATGCCGGTACTATTGAGTCTGACTATATCCAGAACAATGCAGTGATTGAAAACTTAGGTAAGATTAATGCTAAAGCGTTTAACAATGGTGTAGTTGCAAACAACTTTGATAAAGTAGCTGTTGTACAGAATGGTAATGCTAATATTGCTGGTTCTATTGAAGGAAGTCTTTACAACCGTGGTGCAGTTTATGCCAACAAGGGTACTATTGTAAAACTTCAGAATGTAGCAGCTGCTAACGGTATATTGTATGTAACAGCTGAGGAAGGTAATGAAGTACAGACTACTTCTGACAGTAAAGGTGAAATACGCTTTATGAGCGTAGCTCCTCAACACATTGCAACAAATGGTACTGATACTAGAATTTTCGTAACTTCTGCAGAAGATGATGCTGACCGTAGCATGTTCCATATCTTGAAGAGTATGTATACTACTAATTCTTCTCATTTGGAAACTGCTTCTGACATCACTTTCGACTATTATGGTCAAAATGTTGCAAATGGTAAGTCGGCAGTCGATGTAGCCACAGCAATTAAGTCTATCAAAGTACTTAAAGGTGAAAAAGTGAACTTCCAAGGTGCAGTAGCTGGAAACACTTACAACTTTACAGCTGCAACTTTAAGCAATGAAGCTGAACTTCACGTAGAGAATTCTACTACAATCAAGGTAAGTAGCGTAGTTAACACTGGTACAATCCACTTCGGAACCAACAGTAGCATTGTAAATGCAAGTGGAGAAGTTGTTGATCACAAGTAATCAACCTATACTGATAAACTAATTCAATTTGATGAAGGTGTGTCAAAAAGCACACCTTCTT
>NZ_FR882964.1:0-4600 GCF_000435115.1 Bacteroides sp. CAG:633
GTTGTGCTCTACCAACTGAGCTATTTCCGCGATTGCGGTTGCAAAGGTAGGCATTTTCCTTAAACTAGCAAACATTTCGGCCACTTTTTTGCGAAATAATTTCAAGTTGAAATTCATTCCGTTGATAATCAGCTCATTCTGTCACGATAATCTTCGTAAGAAAAAACTTTGAATATCTTAGCTTCGCCGTTTTTACTCCACATGGCAATAGCCGGATGATGGATTCCGTTGAACATATTTGTCTTGACGGTGGTATAATGTATCATGTCTTCGAAGATAATTCGTTCGCCGATCTTCAGTTCATGATCGAAGCTCCAATATCCCATATAGTCTCCGCTCAGGCAAGAGTTACCTCCCATGCGGTAAATGTAAGGGCCTTGTTCGCCCATTTGTGCTCCGCGAATGGCTGGCTGGTAAGGCATCTCCAGGCAGTCGGGCATGTGGCACGTAAAGCTGACATTTAAAATGGCTGTACGTATTCCACGGTTTTCGACGATGTCGACTACTTCGGACGAAAGCACTCCTGTTTGCCACGTAAAGGCTGATCCAGGTTCAAGTATAATGCGCAAGTGGGGATAGCGCTTCCGGAGACCTTGCAGCAGGCTTATCAGGTGTTCCACATCGTAATCTTTGCGGGTCATCAGGTGGCCGCCTCCCAGATTCAACCATTTCAGTTGGGGAAACCAACGCGAGAATTTCTCTTCCAGATGAATGAGTGTGCGCTCCAATTCGTAAGAAGACGATTCGCAATGACAATGACAATGGAAGCCTTCGATGCCTTGAGGCAGTTGGTCGGGAAGTTGGTCGGCTATCACTCCAAAACGCGTGCCTGCCGCACACGGATTATACAGTTCGGTTTCTACTTCCGAATATTCCGGATTTACGCGGATGCCGCACGAAATACCTTCCCCTTGGGCCAATACCATCGGATAGAACCGGCTGAACTGCGACAGTGAATTGAAAGTGATGTGGCTGCTGCAACGCATTATTTCCGGAAAGTCTGCTTCGGTGTAAGCGGGCGAGTAAGTGTGCGCCTTGCTGCCGAACTCTTCGAAAGCCAAACGGGCTTCGTAAACGGAGCTGGCTGTTGAATGGTCGATATACTCGCGGAATATGGGGAAAGAGCGCCACATGGCGAACGATTTGAAAGCAAGGATTATTTCTACTCCGGCACGTTCGGCCACACTCTTTATTAATGTGAGATTCTTTCTCAGCAGTTCCTCCTCCATAATATAGCAAGGCGAAGGAAAAAGGGTGAAATCTATCATTTTTTCAGCTTTTAGAATATGATTCGGTTTGTACTTATTATCTGATTTTAGTCTCTATGTCAAAGTGTAGTCTTCTTTGTTTTATTCTATCACTTTGAAACGGGCAAAACGCAACAGCAATTGCTTGTCTCCGGCATGCTGGAAGCGGATGGTCGCTTTGGCATTGTCCCCTACTCCTTCCACTTTCAGAACTTCACCACGGCCAAAGCGTTCGTGCTCGATAAACTGTCCCTCGTGTAGCAGGGCTGTTGGGCTGCCGGAAGAGGGCGAAGAAGGCTGGGCGGGATCCACTCGTCTTAAATTACGGGGCATGGAAGCGCCTATCAGTCTTTTACGTGAAGCCATAGGAGTTTCGCCAGAGAAAGATGTAGCCGACGAACTGCCGACCGGACGAGCCGATGGTTGGAACGCATTGTTTGAACTGCTTCTAAAGTCTCCTCCCCTATTATTTATCTGCCGTTCGAGCAGCAAATTCTGGGGCAATCGCAGGTAATTGGTATCTATATCATACAGGAAACGGCTCGGACTTCCAAATTCTGTTTTTCCGTAACGCATCCGCGTTTTGGCATAGGAAAGGTAGCAATGCTCTTCTGCGCGTGTGATAGCGACGTAAAACAGGCGCCGTTCTTCTTCAAGTGCCCGCGGCGAATCGCCTGCCATGCTGCTTGGAAAAAGATTTTCTTCCATGCCGACGACAAAAACATTCCGGAATTCAAGCCCTTTGGCCGAATGGACGGTCATTAATGTGATTTTCTCATCATTGCTGTCTTTGTCAGAATCCTGATCGGTCAGCAACGATACTTCCGATAGAAAATCGCTTAAGGATATGTGTTCGTTTCCTTCCTCTTGTCTTTCGGCACAAAAATCTCTCATACCGTTCATCAGCTCCTCGATGTTTTCTTTCCGGCTCAGGTTTTCCGGAGAATTATCTTGGCACACATCATTGATGATGCCGGAATTGCGGATGATATCTTCACCCAGTTCGCTGGCATTTTTCTGTGTGAGATCTTTTATGAGATCGTTTATCAGGTCGCGGAACTTTTGCAGTTTGCTGACCGTTCCTTTGTTGAAGTTCAATGCATAGGTCAACGGTTCGCATAGCACTGTCCATAAACTTACTTTATTATCAGTAGCGGCAGCTATGATTTTACCTACTGTTGTGTCGCCTATCCCTCGGGCGGGATAATTGATGATACGCTTGAAGGCTTCTTCATCGTTTGGATTGACAACCAGGCGGAAATAGGCAATCACGTCCTTTATCTCTTTACGCTGATAAAAGGAAAGGCCGCCGTAGATGCGATAAGGCATATTACGCTTACGCATGGCTTCTTCGAAGATACGGCTTTGGGCATTCGTACGGTAAAGAACTGCAAAGTCAGCATAACCGTATCCTTGAGTGCGGCGTAATTCTGCAATCTTATTGATTACGATTTCGCCTTCTTCTACATCGCTGTATGCCTGGAATACACTGATGGGATCTCCTTGGTCTTTCTTCGAATATACCTCTTTGTGTATCTGGCGCATATTTTTGCTGATCAGGCTATTGGCTGCTGACACGATGCTTTGGGTAGAGCGATAGTTCTGTTCCAGTTTAAACACTCTGGTACCCGGATATGCTTTGGTAAAATAAAGAATATTATCGATATCGGCCCCGCGGAATGAATAGATGCTTTGGGCATCGTCTCCTACTACACACACATGCTGATGGTTCTTGGCCAGTTGCATCACTATGCTGTGTTGTGCCACGTTTGTGTCCTGATACTCGTCTACCAGAATGTAGCGGAATTGCTCTTGATAGCGTGCTAGTACATCGGGATGATCACGAAAAAGTAAAAACGTATAGAACAGCAGATCGTCAAAGTCCATGGCGTCGGCCTGCCGGCAACGTTCCCAGTAGCGGCGATAAATGTCGCGCAAGGCTGGTACTTTAGCCATGCAGTCACCATCGTAGGCTTCTTTGTTTCGGGCATAGTCTGATGGCGATACAAGATGGTTTTTGGCATTGGAGATGCGGGCTTGTATCATCCCTGGTTTATAGTTCTTTTCATCAAGTTGCATTTCTTTGATGATGGAACGGATCAGGCTTTTGCTGTCGGCTGTATCGTAAATGGTAAACTGAGATGTAAACCCTAAATGAGATGCTTCGACATGCAAAATGCGCAGGAACAAGGAATGAAAGGTTCCCATCCATAAATATCGCGCCCTTTCGGTACCGACCTGTTTGGCAATACGCTCTTTCATTTCCCGGGCTGCTTTGTTTGTAAATGTCAGTGCCAGAATGTTCCATGGCTGATAACCGTTCTCCAGCAACCATGCTATTTTGTATGTAAGTACACGGGTTTTTCCTGATCCGGCTCCGGCAATAACCAGCGACGGACCTTCGTTGTAAAGAACAGCCGCTCGCTGGCTGTCGTTCAATTCATTTATATAGTCTGACATAGCTTGTCACAATCATCCGATAAAACATAAAAACAGTGCAAAGATACGAAAAAGCTTCAAATAGCCGTGAACTTTTCCTTGGCTATCATGTTGTTATTACAAAGGCTTTTCTTATATTTGTATTAAGTTTTTTGGTCTTATGAAGACAAGCCTTAAAATAATAATTAGATATGATACTCACCACTTTAATAGCAGCAACTATTATGATGTTCGAAATGCCCACACTTCCTTATGCTCACAATGCATTGGAACCTGTAATCAGTCAGGCTACTATCGACTTCCATTACGGGAAGCACCTGCAAACTTATGTAAACAATCTGAATAATTTGGTTCCGGGAACAGAATTCGAGGGGAAAAGTCTCGAAGAGATTGTTGCCACAGCTCCCGATGGTCCGGTGTTTAACAATGCGGGACAAGTACTTAATCACACATTCTATTTCTTGCAATTCTCTCCAACTCCTAAACGTCACGAGCCGGCTGGACCGTTGGCCGAAGCTATAAACCGGGATTTTGGCAGTTTTGAAGATTTCAAGAAAGAATTTACAGCTGCGGCTACCGGACTTTTTGGTTCAGGATGGGCTTGGCTTTCCGCCGATCAACAGGGTAAACTGCACATTACCAAAGAAGCGAATGGCAGTAATCCTCTCCGATCAGGTTTCACTCCTTTGCTTACATTCGATGTCTGGGAACACGCTTATTATCTGGACTATCAGAACTGGCGCGCCGATCATTTGAAAGCTTTGTGGGATATCATTGATTGGGAAGTTGTGGAGAAAAGACTGAAATGATATTTCTAATCTGTAACGCGCACCCGTTAGCATACACTGCTTCGGGTGCGTTTTGTATTAACAGGCACATCTAAATAGTAAGCTTCCAAAATTGGCGTATTGACT
>NZ_FR882965.1:0-12024 GCF_000435115.1 Bacteroides sp. CAG:633
TTTCATGTTTTTGATGAAGTTTTTGCTAAAGCGCTAATTTATAGCAAAATACAAAAACCTGTCCAAACAGACAAATTACTCCACCCAATCCGTATATACATTATTATATTAAAAAGGCAAGGGTCCATCCCCTCCCATTCCTCCAAACGGATTTTCGTTTTGAGGAATGAAATCCGCAGCAGATGGAGGCGGCGGAGTAGAAGGACTGCCAATCGGCGTATTCATTCGCGAACCAAATGTCGCTCCGCCACCTTCTGCAGGAGGTGGAATTACCATATCGTCCTCCGGATTCTGGAAACGCGTATACTGACCGATAAATCGTAGACGGACATCACCCACCGCACCATTACGATGCTTGGCTATAATTATTTCGGCCATACCACGCAAATCCGTTCCATCGGCCGACGTATATATCTTATAATATTCCGGTCGGTGAATAAAACAAACCATATCGGCATCCTGCTCGATGGCTCCCGATTCACGCAAGTCGCTCAGCTGCGGACGTTTGCCCTCTTCTCCTTCACGGTTCTCCACTCCACGGTTCAACTGAGACAAAGCAATTATAGGAATATTCAGCTCTTTCGCCAGTCCTTTCAGTGAACGGGAGATTGTACTTACCTCTTCCTGGCGGCTTCCAAACGACATACCACTTGCATTCATCAGCTGAAGGTAGTCGATAATAATCAGCTTCACTCCGTGCTCACGCACCAGGCGCCGCGCCTTCGTACGCAGCTCAAACACCGACAACGAAGGAGTGTCGTCCACATACAAGGGAGCATCGAGCAAATCACGCAGTTTATAATCCAGCTGTTGCCATTCATAATCGGCCAACTGACCACTTTTGATTTTTTCACTTGGAATCTCGCAAACATTCGAAATCAGACGGTTTACCAGTTGGACGTTGCTCATTTCAAGCGAGAACAAAGCAACCGGATTGCGATAATTCACCGCTATATTCTTCGCCATCGAAAGCACAAAGGCCGTCTTTCCCATGGCCGGACGAGCCGCAATAATAATCAAGTCCGAATTCTGCCATCCCGAAGTCATCTTGTCCAGCTTGGTGAATCCACTCTCCAATCCACTCAAACCATCTGTTCGGGCCGCAGCTTTTTGAATCAGCTGATAAGCCTCGGCAATAACCGGATTAATCTGCGTATAATCCTTCTTCATGTTTTGCTGGGATATCTCGAAAAGCTTGCCTTCCGCCTCCTGCATCAGGTCGTCCACATCCAGCGTTTCGTCAAAAGCCTTGGCCTGAATATTACTGGTAAACGTAATCAGCTCCCGAGCCAGTGCTTTTTGGGCGATGATACGTGCATGATATTCGATATGTGCCGAAGAAGCCACCTTACTGCTCAGCTGTGTGATGTAGAAAGGACCTCCAACTTCCTCCAGCTCACCTCTCTTCGCCAACTGCTCCTTCACAGTCAGGATATCAACCGGCTTCTGATTGACGGCCAAGTCTGTAATTGCAGAATATATCAACTGATGCCGGTGCTCATAGAATGATTCCGGCCTTAATATCTCGCTGACCAAAGAATAGGCATCCTTTTCAATCATCAACGCTCCCAGTACAGCCTCCTCCAGCTCCGGTGCCTGAGGCTGAATGCGCCCGTAGTCATTTACAGGCTGAGGAGCTTTTCCTCTCGAACTGCGTATTGTCTTTTTCTGTTCTGCCACAATATAAAACTCCTATTTCTAAATTTATAATCGGACAACAAAGATAACTTATTTTCCGTTTTCCACATACACTAAAACCTATATTGTTATCAACTTGTATCCACAGATTTTATTAACTTTGCAGACATATTTATAAAAATATTGCTTATATGCTTACTTTTCCAAATGCTAAAATCAATCTGGGGCTGAACATCATTGAGAAACGCCCCGACGGATACCATAATCTTGAAACCGTATTTTATCCTGTTCCGATAGAAGACGCGTTAGAAATCAATCTCTCGGACGATAAAACGGCTAAATACCGCCTGTATCAAAGCGGGCTTAAAATAGACGGAGATGTCGAAAACAATCTGGTTGTAAAGGCATATAAGCTGCTGGATGCAGATTTCAATCTGCCTGCCATCGACATTCATTTATTCAAACATATTCCTTTTGGAGCCGGTCTTGGGGGCGGTTCGTCCGACGCAGCATTCATGCTACTTCTCCTTAACAATACGTTTAAGCTGAACCTGACAACCCAACAACTGGAAGACTACGCCGCCCGATTAGGTGCCGATTGTGCCTTTTTCATTCAGAACAAACCGACGTATGCCGAGGGTATCGGAAACATTTTCTCTTCTATCGATTTGTCCTTGAAAGACTACCGCATCGTTTTAGTGAAACCCGACATATTTGTATCTACACGAGACGCTTTTGCTAAAATCAAGCCTTACCGCCCACAGCATTCCCTAAAGGAAATCATAAAACTTCCGGTCGAAGAATGGAAACAATACATGGTAAATGATTTCGAAGCAAGCGTTTTCTCCAAGTTTCCCGCCATCGGAGACATCAAACAACAGTTATACCAATGCGGAGCCCTATACGCATCCATGAGTGGATCGGGTTCGTCTGTTTTCGGTCTGTTCCGCCCCGACGCAAACATTCCGGAAGAAACAGATTTCGGAAAAGGAGCATTTGTCTATCAAGGTCTATTGCGATAGAGCCTGCGGATATCTCTGGGGAGTAATTAAAGAGGGAAAGCAAGGCAAACCCTATGTTATTTTCAGGCATGGATTACACGGAATTTCACGGATGATTATTCTTCTATCTCTGCGTTTTTCCGCGTAATCCGTGCCTAAAAGAAAGCGGTTCCTTAATTTGACACACTTTCTTTTTCTGACATTCCCTCTTACGAAAAGAATCAGTTTGTCAAACCCTGATACAGGGTAATACTAAGGAAAATACCGATAATAATGCAAATAATAATCAGAAAGCAATTCATAAACCGTGCACTTGGTTTAGTCTCTTTATGCAGGTTCTGATCGAAATAGTTTTTGAAGAACAGGTAAATAGCCGGTACGGTCGCACTTGCCAACAACAAATCTTCCGGAATCTTGTAGACATACACCTTGGAAAAGGCAATAAGTGCCCAATGACACAAAAACAAGATGACCAACAGATTGACCTTCTTCGAAAAAGACAATAACAGGCCAATGGTAAATACCGCAACCGAACAAGGCATGATAGTCGTAGTCATCGCCGGAAACTCCATACCACGCGCCCACGATAATACCGGATAAAGGAAAGGCATCAGATACAGCAGTGCTACCAGATATCGATAACGCGGATTGCGTTCGAAGGGAGTATAGTCCGTAAGCAGATCCCATAACCACAGCAAGGCCATAACTCCCCAAAAGATAGCAAGTATATAGTTATAACTTCTGGTGGAGCAGTACATCATGTAATAGACCACAGAGATCCATGAATTCAAGAACACCATGTAAATCTTTACAGAGCGTTTGACCCAAAGAGTCGGTTTATGATACAGCAAAGCCGTCAGTATGATACCGACAAATGTAATTACAATCTGTGCTACCCACGTATTTTCGTTATAATGCGCAATTGTATTCCAAAAAACTTCCATTCGTTATACTTTAATAATATCATTAATAATTTCAGGACTTCTCCGCTTGATCTTTATGCCTGGTCATCGAAAAAGCACGGTTAATGAACAAGAACAAAGGCATCGTTGCCCCCACCGCAAGCATAAAAATGACGCTGCATGTCACAATCGTATTCGTAAACAAATCAAGCAAATACTTATGCTGCAACACAGGATCTTGCAGGTTCTGCATGAACATAATCAGCGAGAAGACAATCTTATAGGCATACATACCAGGAATCATCGGCAGCAAGGCCGGTATATACAACACTGTCATCGGACAATAAATCCGCTTGCCCAGCAACAAACTGCCCATACCAATACTGAAAGACGCGCACAAAGAGGCCGTAGCTATATCCACTCCACAATAGGTCATCAGGCTGAAACGCAAAGCATGCCCTATGGCAGCAAGCAACGCAATGGAAGGGAAAGCACGCAAAGGAGGATCGGAGATGGCACCAAAACCTATTGCAGCAACCGCCGCAAACATTCCATCTGTCAGAATATCCAATAGTATCATTTCCTTGAATTTATTATAACTCTACAAATCAATTATTTATGCCGTTACAACAGACTGTTCCTGATCATCATCAGCGTACACGACAGGCCGACCGCAATACACAGAACCAGCAACAAAGCCTGAATCAGGCGGCTGCATCCTGTCAGCACATGGCCTTCGACAATATCGATAACTCCATTCAGCAGCGGCACACCCGGTACAAGATACAGCACACTGGTAGCGATGGCCACCTCGGAAGTAGTATCAAGCGTAAGAGCCGACGAAGCCACCAGCGAAGCGACAAACGCCGAAACCACAAAAACGATGTAATGATTGATATGCTTCTTTTGCATGATCTGCCTCACATAAAATCCAATCAGAGTAGCCGAAAAGACTATGCCGCGCGCTGTCCAGTCGCCCCCGAACAAAGCACAGAAAGAAGCATTGGCAAAACCTACCAGGAACAATGTACAAAGCGGATCCATTTTAGGACTGGAGATAATCTTGTTATATTTCTCCCACAGCACGTTCAGCGGCAAATGCTTATCGAAGGCTTCCCAGCTCAGCGCACTAAGCTCTGCATTCAGTTCAAAACTGATCGGGAAACTCGGAATAACCGAAACTTCATTATAAACTTCCTGATTTTCCTTATCGCACACGCTGACAACCATGGTGCGCTGAAGAATACTCATTTTTACGTCCACATTCAACGACTCTCCTATCCGACGTGTGTTCCGGACAACACGCGATGTATGCACGCCAGATCCCATTAAGCGGTTGGCATATTCCAACAAAAACCGGGTTATCTCTTTTAACTCGTTTGATGAATACATATTCAATAAGACATTATCAACTGAAAAACGCCGCAAAGTTACCGATTTTCCAGAAGATAACAGGGAAAAACACGATAGTTTTTTTAATCTTACATAACAAATAGTTGTTTTTCTAAAAAGAAAGAGAATGAGCCGCAACAGCCCATTCTCTTTCTGCTTTATCCATTCAGATCAATCGTTCATCAGCTTTCTGTAGCGCACACGGGTCGGTTCTTCCTTGCCCAGACGCTTCAGCTTGTTCTCTTCGTATTCCGAATAAGATCCTTCAAAGAAGAACACGTTCGAATTGCCTTCAAACGCCAGGATGTGTGTACAAATACGGTCCAGGAACCAACGGTCGTGGCTGATGACCACCGCACATCCCGCAAAGTCTTCCAGACCTTCTTCAAGTGCACGCAGCGTATTGACGTCGATATCATTGGTCGGCTCGTCCAGCAGCAGCACGTTACCTTCTTCCTTCAGTGCCATGGCCAGATGCAGACGGTTGCGCTCACCACCCGAAAGCACGCCACACAGTTTTTCCTGATCGGCTCCCGAGAAATTGAAACGCGACAGATAAGCACGGGCATTTACATCCCGTCCTCCCATACGAATCAACTCATTGCCACCCGAAATCACCTGATATACACTCTTGTTCGGGTCGATATCCTTATGCTGCTGGTCGACGTAGGCCACTTTCACTGTTTCGCCCACTTCAAACTCTCCCTTATCGGCCTTTTCCAATCCCATGATCAGGCGGAAAAGTGTCGTCTTTCCGGCACCGTTCGGTCCGATGATACCTACAATGCCATTAGGCGGAAGCATGAAATTCAGGTCGTCAAACAAAAGTTTGTCTCCATAAGCCTTGGCTACGTGTTTGGCCTCGATTACCTTATTGCCCAGACGCGGTCCGTTCGGAATAAAGATTTCCAGCTTTTCTTCCTTCTCCTTCACATCCTCGTTCAGCAACTTGTCGTACGAGTTCAAACGAGCCTTTCCTTTGGCCTGACGGGCTTTGGGTGCCATACGTACCCACTCCAACTCTCGTTCCAAGGTCTTCCGGCGCTTGCTGGCAGTCTTCTCTTCCATCTCCATGCGCTTCGTCTTCTGCTCCAGCCAGCTCGAATAATTACCCTTCCAGGGAATACCCTCGCCACGGTCCAGTTCAAGAATCCATCCGGCCACATGATCCAGGAAGTAACGGTCGTGCGTCACAGCAATCACTGTACCTTCGTATTGCTGCAAATGTTGCTCCAGCCAGTCTATCGACTCTGCATCCAGGTGGTTGGTGGGCTCGTCCAGCAACAGCACATCCGGTTTCTGCAACAGCAGACGACACAGAGCCACACGGCGGCGTTCACCTCCAGACAGGAATTCTACCGACTGGTCTTCGGGCGGACAGCGCAATGCGTCCATGGCCCGTTCCAGCTTGCTGTCCAGATTCCAGGCATCGGTTGCATCAATAATATCCTGCAACTCGGCCTGCCGGGTAAACAGCTTGTCCATTTTGTCCTGATCCTCGTAATACTCCGGCAGTCCGAATTTCTGGTTGATTTCTTCGTATTCGTTCAGTGCATCTACAATGGGCTGCACGCCTTCCATCACAACCTCTTTCACTGTTTTCGTCGGATCGAGATAAGGCTCCTGTGCCAGATACCCGACCGAATATCCCGGCGAGAACACCACTTCGCCCTGATATGACTTGTCCAATCCGGCGATAATCTTCAGCAAAGTAGATTTACCCGAACCATTCAGACCGATAATACCGATTTTGGCTCCGTAAAAGAACGACAAATAGATATTCTTCAATACCTGCTTGTTGTTTTGCTGAATGGTCTTGTTCAGCCCTACCATCGAGAAAATAATTTTTTTATCGTCAACTGTTGCCATAAAAATTTCGTTAACAACCTGCCGCTGAGATCTATTCAGCGCATATTCAAGCCTCACCGGCAGATTCTTTCAAACTCAATTAATAAAATAAAACAAGGATTGTGCGCCGATCTTTCCGATGCTCCGGGTAAGCAATCCTCCTCTGCCATCCAGACTCCGCCAGGCATCCGCCCGCGTTCCTCCATTTGCGTATGGCAGTTCAAGTTACAAAGATACGGTATTATTTTTTAGATACAAGGAAGTTAGCAATTTTCCAATCGTCCAATCCATTCATTGAACAAGATACATTTTTCCCTGATAGTTTTCAAGCCTATTTCCATAGCCAGAAAAGCACCGTCAGTCACCTTGTCATATCCGCTGACGGCTTTTTTCAGCCGTTCTGAAGGCGCGGTAGCAGGACTGTTGTTTATTTCTTCCGGAGTATTGAACTCGTTTACCGCACTTTCCAACTGCTTGAAATCAAGCTGGTCCTTCGTAAAGTTATCAGGAAATACAGAAATATCACTGAATAACAGCCCTTCAAACTCGTGCAGCTGAATATAAGGAACAAACCTTGGACGCAACTTTTCATCCATATCCTGCGACATTTGCTCGAACAGGTAATGCATCCGGTCGTACAGGTTGAGTTTTCCTTTAGCTTCCATCCACCCCGGGAAATGGTACGAATCGCGGATGCGGTAATAGTCCACAAACATGGAAACCATACAATTTCCTTCATTCAGGTGCTTGACAATCTGCTTCTTAAGAGTATCCCATGCCACAATACCGCCGTTCGAGTGCTTGATGGTAGGTGCTTCGAGCACTATATCCTTGGACAGGAAATGACTGTGCAGAACATCGTTACAGAAAGCCTGTTCCGTTTCTCCTTCACAAACGATAATCAATCTTTTCATGTCGGCTGCCCTCCTTTCAGAATATTCTGTTTCCACAAGTCGCCCAGCGTGTAGTCTTCCAGCCAGGCTTCCAAGTTTTCAGCCTCCAGTCTTTTCATTACCGAAACGCCCTCTACCTGGTTGACGGTAATCACATCTTCGACATTGAAGTTGGTTATCAGGTCTGCACTTTGGGTGGCTACAACGACCTGGGTACCTCTGGACGCCACCGACTTTATCAAGCCAGCCAATTTCTGTATGGCCAAAGGATGTAGTCCCAGCTCGGGTTCGTCAATGATAATGACTTTAGGGGGCATCGGTTGCAAAAACAGTGTAGTCAGTGCAATGAAGCGTACGGTTCCGTCAGAAAGGTCTGTCGGGCCGTATACGGTAGAACTGAATTTATCTGTCCATTGCAGACGAACCGTATCGGTCGCACTCACGTTGAAATAGAAATCACTGAAATAAGGCGCGATACTTTGGATGACACGCACAATCCTTTTGTAGGTGATGGGAGAATTCTCTCGGATGCCATACAGAAAAGCAGCCAGATTTTCCCCCTTCTCATACAGATAGTAGATGTCGTTCACGATGTGACTTTCTTTGGTGAACGGAGAACTTTTGCCTGTGTCGTGAAAATGATATTTTTTTATCTCAGACAGATATCTCCGAATGTATTCGCCCCTCGACAATCCGTCGTACGTCTTAATGCAGGCTTCGTTGCCAAAACCTGCTATATCGGAGTACGAGCCATAGTAGCCCAATTTCTCCTTTGAGAACACTAATTTGTTGTCCCCTTCTTTCAGTTCAAACGAGTAGGAATTGTTTTTGAAATAGATGGTAGCCGCAATAGCATCCGTCATCTTGCTACCTTGGAAGAAATATTTATCAACACCTCCATTCAGCGCTACATATTCCGTAAGCTTTTGTTCATACAAGCGGTTGAGGAATTCAAAAAAAGACAAAAAGTTACTTTTCCCCGACCCATTGGAACCTATCAATATATTGATGGGAAGCAGATCGAGTTTAAGTTCCTTGAACGATTTATATCCTTTTATTTCTACTTTGTCCATAGCCAACTGTTGTTAGAGACTATTGCAAAGATAACAATTTCCCATAAATGAGCAAACTCGTTGATCAACACTCGTTATTTATTTCGCAAAATACTTCGTCTTCAACCAATAAACATAAATCAAAGTATTCATGACAAGATTCGCCAGCTTGTCAAAAGACACAAACATCATGGCGCGGCTTATGTCAGCAAAGATAAGCATAATTCAACAAAAAACGACCGGGAAACAGCCACCAATACAATTTCCACCATTCATACCATCGACAAAGTGCCTCTTTCCCCCCTGCAAAGTGCCTCTTTAGTACCGTAAAGAGGGACTTTAGACTCCCAAAGAGGCACTTTACGAAAGAGCATTCAAAGCCGTTTTTCTCTAATAAAAAACATTACACTTGACACCCTGACATCTAAAAATACCAACTTTTTCTTCGCGCGCGTGTAGGTGAGGTTTAACACTATTGTGAATGAAAGTTAAGCTTCACCTGCACGCGCGTGAGGAAAAGTTATAATATTGAGGGGCCAGGGTGTCAAGCTCAGGAGAAATGCGAATCCAAAACTTAAGTAAAATCCGGGGGAAAGCTGCGGCAAACAGCCGGACTTCAGATTTTAAACTTTTATAGCAATTTTTTCAGGGAAAACATATCCTCCAATCAGTTAAATTGCGTAACTTTGTCGGAAACCTGTATTACACGATAAGCAATGGCTATACGCTATCTTATCGTCCGATACGCTCTATTGAAAAAACAACCGAGTCAGTTTCCAGAACTATACACGTGGTGTACAGAACCGGAGCGACTCACAAAAAACTGTAAAAACAATGCTTACTCAAATTATCAACGGACGTATATTTACCCCACAAGGCTGGCTGAATGATGGCTCTGTCCTGATAAGAGACGGGAAAATCCTCGAAGTAACCAATTGCGACCTCGCCATCATCGGTGCCCAAATGATCGACGCCAAAGGCATGTACATCGTACCTGGTTTTGTCTGCATGCACGCCCATGGCGGAGGTGGACACGACTTTACCGAATGTACAGAAGAGGCTTTCCGTACCATCATCGACGCACACCTTCAGCACGGAGCAACCAGTTTCTTCCCTACCCTGTCTTCTTCACCGTTCAGCAAACTGCATCAGGCTACGGAAATCTGTGAACAACTGATGAAAGAGCCCGGAAGCCCGGTAATGGGTCTCCACATCGAAGGACCGTACCTCAATCCGACCATGGCTGGCGAACAGTTTAGCGGAATGGTAAAAGCCGTTGATGAAAACGAATACAAGGAGCTTATAGAAAACTCACACTGCATCCGTCGTTGGGATGCATCGCCCGAACTGCCGGGTGCACTCGACTTTGCCCGCTATCTGAAAAAGAAAGGCATCCTGGTAGCCCTGTCGCACACCGAAGCAGAATACGATGGAATAAAATCGGCCTATGAAGCCGGCTTTACCCATGCGGCCCACTTCTACAACGCCATGCCGGGCTTCCACAAACGTCGTGAATACAAATACGAAGGTACGGTAGAAAGTGTCTACCTGACAGATGACATGACGATCGAACTGATTGCCGACGGCATTCATCTGCCCGCTACCATCCTGCGCCTTGCCTACAAGCTGAAGGGAGTAGAACGGACCTGCCTTGTCACCGATGCCCTTTCGTCGGCAGCCAATGAAGGAAAACCTGTAAACGATCCGCGCATCATCATCGAAGACGGAGTCTGCAAGCTGGCCGACCGCTCGTCACTGGCTGGCAGTATCGCCACCAGCGATACCCTTGTCCGCACCATGGTGAAAGCAGGCATTCCACTGGGCGACGTTCTGCGGATGGCCGCCGAAACTCCGGCCCGCATTATGGGAGTGGACGACCGGAAAGGCTCGCTCCAGAAAGATAAAGATGCTGACATCGTCATCTTGGACAAAGACTTAAACGTCCGTGCCGTATGGCAATATGGAATATGCAAACTGCAAAACATCTGATAGGATATGTAGCTTGACGCCCTCCAAAGACTGAAAAGAAAATCGTAAAAAAAGTTAATCAATCAAACCTATTCAACGGTTCGGCAGTTTTATGAACGGCAAAAAGTACACAAAAAGCGTAGCAAACGCTTTCCTGCAGATATTTATCAACTTAAAACAGAAAGAACATGAAACAGATGAAAACAACCGCATTCATACTTAGCGGAGCCTTGTTATTAGCAAGCTGTGGCACCATGAACAATACTACCAAAGGTGGTATCATCGGTGGCGGATCAGGAGCAGCAGCCGGAGCAATTATCGGCGGCCTGATCGGTAAAGGTAAAGGTGCAGCCATTGGAGCTGCCGTAGGAGCAGCCGTTGGTACGGGAACAGGGGTAATCATCGGTAAAAAGATGGATAAAAAAGCCGCAGAAGCTGCCCAGATAGAAGGGGCACAGGTCGAAAAGGTTACTGATACGAACGGACTGGCCGCCGTAAAGGTTTCTTTCGATTCGGGCATTCTGTTCGCCTTCAACTCTTCCGCATTAAGCAATACGTCGAAGGCATCATTGCGTGAACTGGCTCAAATTCTAAAAGACGATACGACAACCGACATCGCCATCATCGGGCATACCGACAAAGTAGGAACCTACGAGGCCAATATCAAAGTATCCAAAGACCGCGCCTATGCGGTAGAGAACTATCTGCAGGATTGCGGCGTATCTCCGGCACAGTTCAAGCAAGTGAAGGGTGTGGGTTACGACGAGTACGATGAAAGCCTTTCGGCTGAGCAAAACCGCCGTGTAGAAGTCTACATGTACGCCAGCGAGCAAATGATCAAAGAAGCAGAGGCCCAACAATGACAATGAAAAAAGCTTTGCGGATACTCCGCAACCTGATATTGTTTTTCTTTATAACCACTACCGTCATGGTAGTGGTTTATCGTTTTATGCCGGTATACATCACCCCTCTCATGGTGATACGCAGCGCCCAGCAAATCTTTAAAGGAAATTCTCCGGAATGGCATCACACATGGGTACCTCTAAACGAAATATCGCCTCACCTTCCCATGGCCGTCATAGCTTCTGAGGACAACCGTTTTGCCTCGCACAACGGCTTCGACTTCATTGAAATCGAAAAAGCAATCAAGGAGAACAAGACCCGCAAACGGAAACGCGGTGCAAGCACCATCAGCCAGCAGACAGCCAAGAATGTCTTCCTCTGGCCCCAGTCGTCATGGATCAGAAAAGGATTCGAATGTTACTTTACCTGCCTTATCGAACTATGCTGGTCGAAAGAACGGATCATGGAAGTCTATCTGAACTCCATC
>NZ_FR882965.1:12033-28498 GCF_000435115.1 Bacteroides sp. CAG:633
CTGAACTCCATCGAAATGGGTCCCAACATCTATGGTGCCCAGGCGGCTGCCAAGCTGAAGTTCAAGACAACCGCCCGAAAGCTAAGCGCCGGCCAATGCGCACTTATCGCCGCTACCCTGCCCAATCCCATCCGTTTCGACTCGGCACACCCTTCACCCTATATACAGAAAAGGCAGAAACAAATATTAAGGCTCATGAAACTGGTCCCTAAATTTCCGCCTGAATGAATTCCATTTTGATAGAATCTGAAAGTGTGTCAAATTAAGGAAGTGCTTTCCTTTAGACACGGATTACACGGAATTTCACGGATGATTATTCTTCTTTTTTCTCTACGTTTTTCCGCGTAATCGGTGCCTAGAAATAACAAGATGTCAGTGACACACCCTCATAGGGATGATAAGGGTTCCATCTTCAGATAAAATTCAAAGGCACTCGCCAGTCCACCGCAGACTTCTGCCAGTAGCGGAATATCAACCCCGCCAATAGTATCTTCGTAAAGCCCCCATGAAGAGATTCTAAATACTAAACGGCTCTATCGAGAAAAACCTTTTTTTAGGCGGCAAAATCCGAGCAAACATCTATCATTTTTGTCGTTCGTCGGAAACGGACGTACTTTTGTCTACGCAAAAGAACATCAAATAGAAGAATCCGATATGAAAAATGTTAGAAAATTGACGGTAATTACTCTCTGTATGGCCAATAGTGCAATACTTTTAGCGCAAAATGACAGTATTGCACAAACAGCCGTCCAGGCAGATACGGAACAGTCCAGCACTCTGCCTGAGCAGTGGGACTTGCGGACGTGCATAGAATATGCACTTCAGCAAAACATTACAATCCGTAGAAACAAGCTGAGTGCCGAAAGCAGCGAAGTAGATGTCAAGACTGCGAAAGCCTCACTTTTCCCCAGCCTGTCGGCCAGTGTCAGCCAGCGTATTGTAAACCGCCCGAACAGTGAAAATGGTACCATCATCAGTGGAGACAACATTACCAGCAGCCAAAGCAAAACATCGTACAACGGAAGCTATGGCATTGATATGAACTGGACCCTCTACAACGGCAGCAAACGGCTGAACACATTGAAACAGCAACAACTGAACAGCCGCATTGCCGACTTGAACGTAGCGCAAAGCGAAAACAGCATCGAAGAAAGTATCACTCAGATTTACATACAGATACTGTACGCCGCCGAATCGGTAAAAGTCAACGAGTCGACTCTGGAACTGAGCAAAGCCCAGTACGAACGCGGTAAATCGCTGTTCGAAGCAGGGAGTATTGCACAAAGCGACTTAGCACAATTGGAAGCACAGGTCAGCACCGACAAATATCAACTCGTCACAGCACAAGCCACATTACAAGATTATAAGTTACAACTGAAACAACTGCTAGAACTGGACGGTGAAGAGGAAATGGACCTTTATATACCGGCACTCAGCGATGAAAACATACTGACGCCTCTGCCTGCCAAAGCCGATGTATACCGTTCGGCCCTCGCACTGCGTCCGGAAATCGAAGCCGGCAGACTGAACGTGGAAACATCCGACCTGGACATCAAAATAGCTAAAGCAGGCTATATCCCCACTTTAAGCTTAAGTGCAGGTATCGGTAGTACCAATGCCAATGGCAACGACTTCAGCTTCTCCGAACAGATAAAGCAGAACTGGAACAACTCATTGGGATTGACAATCAGCATTCCTATTTTTACCAACCGACAGACAAAAAGTGCTGTACAGAAGGCTAAAATCCAGAAACAGACCAGCGAACTGGACTTGCTTGACGAACAAAAGAATCTTTATAAGACCATCGAAAGCCTGTGGCTCGATGCCAACAGTGCCCAGCAGCGCTACGTGGCAGCCGTCGAAAAGCTGAAAAGTACCCAGACAAGCTATAACCTGGTTCAGGAACAGTTCAATTTCGGTATGAAAAATACCGTAGAACTGCTGACCGAGAAAAACAACCTGCTGAGTGCCCAACAGGAAATGCTGCAAGCCAAATACATGGCCATCCTCAATACGCAGTTATTAAAATTCTATCAGGGAGAACAGATTTCAATCTGACCAACAGAAGAGAAACAGGATTTTTATCCGGACTAACATCTATAATATTTAAAATCACAATATATGAACAAGAAAAAAATCATCCTTCTCATCGCAGTTATCGTTGTGATAGCTGCCATAGGAACCTGGCTGCTGGGAAGTTCGTCGACCAAGCGTAAGGTGACTTATGCCACAGCCACAGTAAGCAAAGGTGAAATCTCCGAATCAGTAACGGCTACCGGAACTATTGAACCGGTGACCGAAGTAGAAGTCGGAACCCAAGTCAGTGGAATTATCGACAAGATTTATGTCGACTACAATTCCGTAGTAACCAAAGGAGAGCTCATAGCCGAAATGGACCGTGTGACTCTGCTGACAGAAGTTGAATCGCAGAAAGCTACATATAACGGAGCTAAAGCCGAATACGAATACCAGAAAAAGAACTACGAACGCAACAAAGGCTTGCACGAGAAACAACTGATAAGCGACACCGATTACGAACTTTCGCTCTACAACTACGAGAAAGCCAAAAGCACCTACGAAAGCTGTAAAGCGACATTGGCCAAGGCCGAACGTAACCTGGCATACGCAACCATCACTTCACCCATCGACGGAGTAGTAATCAGCAAAGACGTAGAAGAAGGACAGACCGTTGCTTCCGGCTTCGAGACTCCTACCCTGTTTACGATTGCCGCTGACCTGACCCAGATGCAGGTAGTGGCCGATGTGGACGAAGCTGACATAGGCGGTGTAGAGGAAGGCCAACGGGTAACGTTTACAGTTGATGCTTATCCGAATGACGTTTTCGAAGGAAAAGTAACTCAGATCCGTCTGGGAGACGACAGCTCTTCAAGCTCGACAAGCACTACTTCCTCCAGCACGGTTGTGACATACGAGGTTGTCATTTCGGCACCGAATCCGGACCTGAAGCTCAAGCCAAGACTGACTGCCAATGTCACCATATACACGCTGGACAGAAAAGACGTACTCTGCGTACCCTCACGTGCTCTGCGCTTTACACCGGAAGCACCGCTTATCAGCGAAGAAGACATCGTCAACGACTGCAACGCAGAACACAAAGTATGGACCCGTGAAGGAAATACATTTACCGCACATCCGGTAGAAGTAGGTATCTCAAACGGCATCTATACTGAAATAACCAGTGGTATCAGCGAAGGTACCACCATCGTCACCGAAGCAACCATAGGCAATCCAAACGGAAACAATGTTCCTTCTGACATGAGCGAAAACGGCAGCAGTGAGAAAAGTCCGTTTATGCCAGGCCCTCCGGGAAATGACAAGAAGAAAAACAAATAATCCATCAATGCAATCATCATGAGTAAAGTCGTTATCGAACTTAAAAATATCAAACGGAACTTCCAGGTAGGAGACGAGACTGTCCACGCATTGCGTGGCGTCTCGTTCACGATCACCGAAGGAGAATTCGTTACCATCATGGGAACGTCCGGTTCGGGAAAATCGACCCTGCTGAACACGTTAGGATGCCTTGATACCCCCACCAGCGGAGAATATCTGCTGGACGGTATCTCCGTACGTACCATGTCGAAGCCTCAGCGTGCCATACTGCGCAACCGGAAAATCGGCTTTGTATTTCAGAACTACAACCTGCTTCCCAAAACGACATCGGTAGAGAATGTCGAACTGCCACTGATGTACAACTCTGCCGTATCGGCCGCAGAACGGAGAAGAAGGGCAATCGAAGCGCTCAAAGCCGTAGGCTTGGGCGACCGTCTGGAGCATAAATCGAACCAGATGTCTGGCGGACAGATGCAACGTGTGGCCATCGCCCGTGCATTGGTAAACAATCCGGCAGTTATTCTGGCCGACGAAGCAACCGGAAACCTGGATACACGAACCTCGTTCGAGATTCTGGTATTGTTTCAAAAACTGCATGCCGAAGGGCGTACAATCATTTTTGTGACCCACAATCCCGAAATAGCCCAATACAGCAGCCGCAACATTGTGCTTCGCGACGGACAGGTGAAAGAGGATCGGCTGAATGACCATATCCTGGATGCGGCAGAAGCACTGGCAGCGCTTCCCAAACAGGAAGAGGATGACTAATTGTACATAAGAAAATCACCCTTCCGAATCCGAACAATTCATAAAAACAACAATGCAATGAATGGTACTAATCTATTTAAAATAGCTCTTCGCGCACTGGCCAACAACAAGCTGCGTGCCTTCCTGACCATGTTGGGTATCATCATTGGTGTAGCTTCGGTCATCACCATGCTTGCTATCGGACAAGGCTCGAAAAAGAGTATACAGAAACAAATCTCAGAAATGGGATCGAACATGATTATGATACATCCGGGCGCAGATATGCGTGGCGGTGTACGTCAGGATCCCAGTTCGATGCAGACCCTGAAGCTGACCGATTACGAATCGTTGCGCAACGAGACCAACTATATCTCGGCCATCAGCCCCAACGTATCGTCATCCGGCCAACTTATCGCCGGCAATAATAACTACCCGTCTTCGGTAAGCGGTGTAGGTATCGACTATCTCGAAATTCGCCAGCTCAACATCGAAAGCGGCGAAATGTTCACTGAAAGCGACATACAGACTTCTGCCAAGGTGTGCGTCATTGGTAAAACCATAGCCGACAACCTCTTCCCTAACGAAGACCCTGTGGGCAGAATCATCCGCTTCAATCAGGTGCCTTTCCGGGTAGTAGGCGTACTGAAATCGAAAGGATATAACTCAATGGGTATGGACCAGGATGATGTAGTGCTGGCTCCCTACACCACTGTTATGAAACGTCTGCTGGCACAAACTTATCTGGAGGGAATCTTTGCTTCGGCCTTGACCGAGGACATGACCGACAATGCGAGCGAAGAAATCACTGAAATCCTGCGCCGTAACCATAAGCTGAAAGAAAGCGACGACGACGATTTCACCATCCGTTCCCAACAGGAGCTGAGCAGCATGCTCAACTCTACCACCGACCTGATGACCACACTGCTGGCATGTATTGCCGGAATCTCACTGGTAGTAGGCGGCATCGGTATTATGAACATCATGTATGTATCGGTTACGGAACGTACACGCGAAATCGGCTTGCGTATGTCTGTCGGCGCACGGGGAATTGATATCTTAAGTCAGTTCCTGATCGAAGCCATACTGATCAGCATTACCGGAGGAATCATCGGGGTCATTATAGGATGCGGAGCTTCATTCATTGTGAAAAACGTAGCCCATTGGCCCATATATATCCAGACGTGGAGCGTGCTCCTTTCGTTTGCAGTATGTACCATTACAGGTGTATTCTTTGGATGGTATCCTGCCAAAAAAGCAGCCGACCTGGATCCTATTGAAGCCATCCGATACGAATAATTCAAATATTTTGCTATCTTTGCAACACCATGAAACAGTTAGAAGCTTCCTCCCGCTACCACATCATCGAAGCCATGATACACATCATTGGCTGGGGAATCGTATTTGCCTTTCCGTTCATCATGATGACACGTAGCGGATTTACAATCAGCTGGCAAGACTACCTGCACCACGGAGGTATAGTACCGGTCACCTTTTTGATCGTATTCTACGTGAACTATTTTATCCTCATCCCCCATTATTTGTTTAAAGGACGGACGAAAGAATATTTCATTCTGAATATATTGCTGATACTGTGTACTGCGATTGGAGTACATTTCTGGCAAGACTATATATCGGTACGGTTTCCAAGGAAGGAACATGACCAGGACAAGCCAATGGCTCCCCCTCGCTGGATATTCTTCCTTCGGGATATCTTCTCCATGATCCTGACAGTCGGACTGAGTACAGCCATCCGGTTAAGCGGACGATGGGGACAGATCGAAGCAGCCCGACGCGAAGCTGAAAAGAGCCGTACGGAAGCCGAGTTGAAGAATCTGCGCAATCAGCTAAATCCGCATTTTCTGCTCAACACGCTCAACAACATTTATGCACTGATAGCTTTCGATACAGACAAGGCACAGGCTGCCGTACAGGAATTAAGCCGTTTGCTGCGTCATGTGCTATATGACAACCAGCAGAATTTTGTTCCCCTGGGAAAGGAAATGGACTTCATACGCAATTATATCGAACTGATGCGTATACGGCTGTCTTCCAATGTAACAGTAGAAACTGCAATCTCTGTCCGACCCGACAGCCGGACAGAGATTGCCCCATTGATATTTATTTCTTTAATAGAAAATGCTTTCAAGCATGGCATCTCACCTACCGAGCCTAGTTATATACGCATTCATTTCTCCGAAAGCGAACAGGAAGTACGCTGCGAAATCTACAACAGCTACCATCCTAAAAACGAAGCGGACAAAAGCGGAAGCGGCATCGGACTGGAACAGGTGCGAAAAAGACTGGAACTCACTTATCCGGGCCGTTACAACTGGGAACACGGAGTCAGTGAAGACAATACCGAATACAGATCTGTTCTTGTAATCAACATATAATAACCAAAGACTATGACTCTGAACTGTGCAATAGTAGATGATGAACCGTTAGCTCTTAACCTTTTGGAGAGCTACGTCAATAAAACCCCGTTTCTTACATTGGCGGGCAAGTATTCCAGCGCTGTGCAAGCCATGAAAGAATTGCCGGGCAAACAGATAGACCTGCTGTTTCTGGACATCCAAATGCCCGAATTAAACGGTTTGGAATTCTCCAAAATGGTCAATTCACATACCCGTATTGTCTTCACTACAGCTTTTGGCCAGTATGCCATCGACGGATATAAAGTCAATGCCTTGGATTATTTGTTGAAACCCATTTCGTATGTCGATTTCCTTCAGGCTGCCAACAAGGCCGTACAATGGTTCGAACTTCTGCAACAGCCCAAAGAAGAGATTGACAGCATCTTCGTCAAGAGTGAGTATAAGCTGGTGCAAATTGAACTGAAAAACATTCTTTATGTTGAAGGACTGAAAGACTACATCAAAATCTACGAAGAAGGCAATTCCAAACCCATCCTCTCGCTAATGAGCATGAAAGCGATGGAAGAAATGCTTCCGGCTTCCCGATTCATGCGGGTACACCGCTCGTATATTGTTCAGAAAGACAAAATCCGCATCATCGACCGCGGACGCATTGTTTTTGGCAAAAACTACATTCCTGTCAGCGACAGCTACAAACAAACCTTCCAAGAGTTTTTGGACAAGCGGACGTTGACATAAAAGAATGGCCCCCCGTCTTACTCATAATTGTTCTTGTTAATCAGGTTTACCACTACTTTCACCATGATATCCTTTTCCTCCGTACGGCTCTCGGCTATCATCAGCGTAAGAGCCACAAGGGTGTTGTCAGCAATGCGTTTGCTCCCATCCGGATTATAAAGAATGCCATTGCCGGCCATAAACCACAGAAAGAGGGTGGCCGCAATGCGTTTGTTTCCATCGCTGAATGAATGGTTTTTCGTCACAAGGTAAAGCAGCATGGCGGCTTTTTCCTCTACAGAAGGATAAAGATCTTGCCCGCCAAAAGTCTGATATATTTGCCCGATAGAGCTTTTAAAAGAATCGTCCTTCTCGTGGGCGAACCACTGGCTTCCACCGAATTTTTCTTTCAGTTCTGTTATGGCTTGCATAGCTCCTTCGTAAGTAGCATGAAACTTAGCTTCGTTGGTGGTCTGCTCTACCGACAGTTGCTGATAATCGTACCGGTCCAACGTATCGAGAGCATAAGCGTAATCAGAAACGACCTCCACCAGATTGAGCGCATCATCGGAAGTCAATGTTTCCTGTGCCTTGACTGTACGGCCCAAGATCGTTACCAATTGCTTCAATTCAGTATAACGCTGTTCGGTCAAAGATTTGTTGATGGCATAGCCTTTCACCAGATATTCTTTCAGCACTCTATTGGCCCATCGGCGAAAGTCCACACCTTTTTTTGATTTGACCCGATAACCCACCGAGATGATGACATCAAGGTTATAAAAACGTACATCATGTGTCTGGGTTTTGCCTTCCAGCGCGCCGTGTGCTGTGGTTGTCGCAAAATTTGCGACAACCACTTCGCCCGCAAGTTCCTCTTTTATGGCATTATCTATATGCTTACGGATTGTTTTTGAATCGCGCCCAAATAGTTCGGCTATCTGATAGGCGTTCAACCATACCGTATCTTGGTCTATTCTGACCTTAAGCTGTGTTTCTCCATCTTCCGAACGATAAATTACTATTTTGTCATTCAATTCCATAACTCAACCCTCTAAACAGATTTAACAAAATGATGATACTTGCAAAAGTAACAAATAAATTTAAGGAAACTAAAGTTGAGTATGAAATGTTTATCACGTCTTTTATAATGCGCAAAAGTCTACAGTTAAGGCAAGACTAATACAACAGTTAACCCAAGGTTACTGCATCAGTTAATGCAATACTACTGCAACAGTCAATGCAGCAACACTGCAACAGTTAATGCAGTTTTAATGCCTAACTGCGCATATCTCCAGTAATAACTGTAGACGTCTGAAAGCTCTTCCACTACCCTCTCCCAACGCTTGCCCAGACTTTAACAAGAAGTTTGCCCAAGAAAAACAGGCATCCGGCACTTTATCATTAATTAACTACCCAGTACATGCAGTATTCCGGGATTTTGGTATTTCTATCTACAGAGAAATGATTTTATCAATACTAATTTTAATAGAAAGAAATACAAACTATGAAAAGATCTTTTAGCATCAAGCATCTGTTTGCTGCCACAGCTATTCTGGCAGGAGCTTTTACCCTTCAGTCGTGTCTGGACGATGATGACAACAATTGTTACAGATACTCACTCCCCAATGCCCTGGTTACCGTAAAACACGCGTCTGACAATCTGCTGTTTCTTCAGTTGGACGACAGCACGACCTTGCTTCCGTGCAACGTCAAGACTTCACCATTCGGAGAAAAGGAGGTCAGAGCACTGGTAAATTACACTCCGGTAGACGAGCCGAGCGGAGAATTCGATCAGGCCATCCACATCAATTGGATAGACAGTATTCTGACCAAACCGATTGCCCCGGACTTGGGTGAGGAAAATGATAAGGTTTACGGTACCGACCCTGTCGAAATCGTTAATGACTGGGTGACTATCGCCGAAGACGGGTATCTGACACTTCGCTTCAGAACACTTTGGGGAGGATATGGCGAAAGACATTTCGTAAATCTGCTCTTGTCGCAAAATCCTGAAAATCCGTACGAAGTGGAATTCCGTCACAACGCTTACGGAGACGTCTACGGAGAACCTGGCGACGGACTGGTAGCTTTCAAGCTGGACGAACTGCCCGACACAGAAGGCAAAACCGTCAAGCTGAAGTTAAAATGGAAATCGTTCAGCGGCGATAAGAGTGCCGAGTTTGACTATTGCACCCGCAAAGCTACCACACCCGAATCGGACGAAATCGCAACCCAAAGAAGCGTTTTGCAATTGCAATAATTTATTAAAAAAAGACAATTCCTGACTTATTGAAGGTGTGTCAAAACTTAAAGTGACTGACATTTTGTTCTTTTCAGATACAGAATTAAGCGGAAAAACTCAGAGAAATAAGAATCATAATCCGCAAACTCCCTGTAATCCGTGCCTAAAGGAAAGCAGTTCCTTAGTTTGACACACCTTTATTTTCTTAAATCAGTTTACCCCCTCCCGATGTTGAACGCACCCTTTCCAGTGTATTCTTTCGCTAAAAAGTTTGCATTCTATAGATAAACCCTTATATTTGCACAAATTAGATATAAATGTGCAATAATTATGGAAAAAAGTTTTATCGCATACATAGAGAACAGCATCAAACAGAACTGGGATTTGGACGCACTGACAGACTACAAAGGCGCTACCCTGCAGTACAAAGACTTAGCCCGCAAAATAGAAAAGCTACACATCATATTCGAAGCCAGCGGCATACAGAAAGGAGACAAAATAGCGGTCTGCGGACGAAACAGTTCGCACTGGGGAGTAACTTTCCTCGCAACCCTGACCTATGGAGCGGTCATCGTACCCATCTTACATGAATTTAAGGCAGACAACATACACAACATCGTAAACCACTCCGAAGCCAAACTTCTATTTGTCGGCGATGTGGTTTGGGAAGCCCTCAACGAGGCTGCCATGCCGTTGCTGGAAGGCATCTTCATGATGACCGATTTTACACTACTGGTTTCGCGAAATGAACGGGTTACGTACGCACGCGAGCATCTGAACGAAATGTTCGGCAAGAAATTCCCCAAAAACTTCCGTAAGGAACACGTAGCCTATCATGTAGACCAGCCCGACGAATTAGCCGTCCTTAATTACACTTCGGGAACTACCAGTTATTCAAAAGGAGTCATGTTGCCCTATCGAAGCTTATGGTCGAATACCCGCTTTGCCTTCGAGGTATTACCGCTGAAAGCCGGCGACAAGTTAGTATCCATGCTTCCTATGGCACACATGTACGGTTTGGCTTTTGAATTCCTGTACGAAGTGGCTGCAGGATGCCACATATACTTCCTGACACGAATGCCAAGTCCGAAAATCATCTTCCAGGCATTCGCCGACGTCAAGCCCAATCTGGTTGTCGCCGTCCCTCTTATCATCGAAAAGATCATTAAGAAAAACGTGCTTCCCAAGCTGGAGACTCCAACGATGAAACTGTTGCTGAAAGTCCCCATCATCAATGACAAAATAAAAGCCAGCGTACGCGAACAAGTCATCAAGGCTTTTGGAGGCAACTTCTGCGAAGTCATTATCGGCGGTGCGGCCTTCAACCATGATGTGGAACAGTTCCTTAAGATGATAGACTTCCCTTATACCGTAGGCTACGGAATGACAGAATGCGGACCGATTATCTCGTACGAAGACTGGACACGATTCAAAACCGGTTCGTGCGGAAAAGCAGCCCCACGCATGGAGGTAAAAATACTGTCGCCCGACCCCGAAAACATTCCCGGCGAAATTGTCTGCCGAGGACCTAATGTGATGCTGGGCTATTACAAAAACGAAGAAGCTACCAGACAGACACTTGATAAAGACGGATGGCTGCATACCGGCGACCTGGCTCTGATGGATGCAGAAGGAAACATCACCATCAAAGGACGTAGCAAGAACATGCTGTTAGGCCCAAGCGGACAGAACATTTATCCGGAAGAGATTGAAGATAAACTGAACAACATGCCTTACGTGGCCGAAAGCATCATTGTGCAGCAAAACGAGAAACTGGTAGGACTGGTTTATCCTGATTTTGAAGAAGCTTTTGCCAACGGACTGAAGAATGAAGACATCGAACGGGTGATGGAAGAAAACCGTGTAGCCCTCAATGCCGAACTTCCAGCCTACAGCCAAGTGGCCAAAATGAAAATCTATCCGGAAGAATTTGAAAAGACACCTAAAAAGTCTATCAAACGCTTCCTGTATCAGGAAGCCAAAGGATAGAAAAACGCCATCTATCCACCAATGACGGATATACAAACATCGTATCAATCATGAACTGTATAAAAAAGACAAGTTTATCTATATGCTCCCTGCTACTGGCAGGGAGTATTTTTAGCCAAACAACTACAACTCCACCCATTGCACACAGCAAGCCCGGAATCAACATTTCCCTATGGAAAAACATTTCCACACAGCACGATGATACAACCCGCAATACGATTTTCAACCTGGGACTGTATTCATCCATCAACCGCCTGAACGGACTGGGCATCAACATTTTGGGAACAACCATACGTCAGGAAGACAACGGAATGGCTGTCTCGGGAATATTCAACGTAGCCCAAGGAAACGCACGCGGCCTTCAGCTGGCAGGCATCACCAACATCAACGGGAACGATTTTAGTGGTATTTCTGTCTCCGGACTGGTCAACCTAACAAGTTACCAAATGAAAGGACTGTTGTTGTCCGGACTTACCAATATTACAGGCAACTATAGCCGGGGAGCCGTACTAGGAGGATTACTCAACTTCTGCGGAGAGGAAGCGGCCGGATTCCATTTAGCCGGACTGGCTGACATTTCGAGTACAGACTTTTCCGGGGCGAGTCTTTCCGGCTTCATCAACGTCGCAGGAAACAATCTGCACGGATTGCAAATTGCAGGAATTACTTCCATTGCAGCCAACCACATGACCGGTGTGCAAATTTCCGGATTAGGAAATATTGCCGGAGGAAAGGTATGCGGACTCCAGCTGTCGCCCATTAACATTGCTACCGATGCCAAAGGATTGCAAATCGGCATTGTGAACTATTACAAAAACAACTTTGACGGTCTTCAGCTGGGTCTGGTCAACGCTAATCCTCATACCCGCATCCAGCTAATGCTTTTCGGAGGAAACACGAGCAAGCTGAACATGGGCGTACGCTTCAAGAACCAGTTGTTTTACACAATCCTGGGAGGAGGCACACACTATCTGGACTTCAGCGACAAGTTCTCCGCCTCGTGTTTCTATCGTGCCGGTCTTTCCCTCCCCCTGTGCCAACGGTTTTCCATAAGCGGAGATCTGGGCTACCAGCACATCGAAACATTTAAAAACGAAAGCAATACCGTCCCCGCACGGCTCTATGCGCTGCAGGCACGTATCAATCTGGAGTATAACGTAACTGAACGTTTCGGCATCTTTTGCACCGGCGGATACGGCATCAGCCGTCCTTATACGCAAAACAGGAACTTCGACAAAGGTCTCATCTGGGAAGGGGGCATCATTTTATTCTGAAATGCTTGCCCCCAACCTGTTTTTACTCTTTCTCCTTAATGAAGCCTGTCCGGTAGGCAACCAATAATTTCTCAAGATCGCGGATCTGTGTGGTCAGTACCTGCCCTTTATCCGTATCTTTCACCATCATTCGCTGAGAATTGAATTCGATGACAAAAGTGGTCGATTTGATATCCAAACCTTCTTCAATAGCTTTCTGACGACTTTGGAACGGTTCGTGCTGTACCAGCTGCAATCCATGCGAATGGTATACCAACGTATATCCGGCAATTCCGGTTTCCGGCTGATAAGCTTTTGAGAAACCACCGTCTATCACAAGCAGTTTACCATCTGCCTTGATCGGTTTCTCGCCCTGAATAGTCTTTACCGGCACATGACCATTAATGATATGCGAATGTGGACCGGGCTCCACTCCAAACTCACGTAAGATATTGTCACAAATATCCGCACGGTTGCGTAAAGTGTAATAATACCCCTTCGTCTCCTTATGCAATTCCTTATCTGCTATGAAATAACGTTCGAATGTAGCCATCTTGTCCTTGTCAAAGGAAGGAGCATCGGGACCGCACCACATGTACCAGACATAGTCCAAAGCAAAGCGTTTTTCTTCACAGTCCTCGTCGAAATAAGCAGTCCGTATCAGCTGATCCGTTTTCAGCAAGAGCTTGTGTCCCCAATATTCTTTCTGACCGATGCGGACATGCTTAAAGCTTCCGTCTTCGTTCAAAGGCACCGAAGCATGATACAACAGATTGCTGTTGCACACCAGATACATTCCGCCATAGGTAAAGAGGCAGCGCATATGCTTCTTCAGTTTCTCGCTGTTCATAAACGAGGCATGAATCTTGTCTACCAGTTCCCGCTCCTCATCCGTCAGACGATAAGGATCGGTAGGATCGACGGTAGGCAGATTGGTATCGCGCAATGCGTATTCTTTTCCTTCGTACATGAAAACACCCCGTTCAAAATCAATCTTATGCAATAGTTTGCGGTTTTCCATTCCAAACTCCGGTCTGCGGCTGATAATCTCGGCCTCCAGCTTAAGCTGTATGATGGTAATCGCCTTATGCATTTGAGTAATCAGCCTCAACGTCTTCTCATTATACTCTCCATCGGCAAAATTCATTTTAGGAGCGAAAATGGAACAAGGATCATCACCATAAGTATCCATGGCAAAAGTGGCAAGAGGCAGAAGGTTAATGCCATAGCCGTCTTCCAGCGTAGCCAGATTGGCATAACGCATAGACATACGGATTACATTGGCTATACATGCATCATTGCCCGAAGCGGCACCCATCCACAATATATCGTGATTGCCCCACTGGATATCAAAGTTATGATAATCGCAAAGTGTATCCATAATAATATGAGCACCCGGACCACGGTCGTAAATATCGCCCACAATATGCAACAGATCGATGGTAAGACGCTGGATAAGATTGCACATGGCTATAATAAAGTCGTCAGCCCGCTTGGTCGAAATGATCGTGCTAATAATGACGTTGATATAAGCATGCTTGTTGGGTTCGATGCTTGACTCGTGCAACAATTCCTGGATGATATACGAGAACTCTTTGGGCAACGACTTACGGACTTTAGAACGTGTATACTTGGACGAAACGTTCTGGCAGACTTTCACAAGCTGGTTCAAGGTAATCTGATACCAGTCCTCCAAATCCTGCTCGCGCTCTTTCACCAGTTGCAGTTTTTCTTCCGGATAGTAAATCAATGTACACAGCTCCTTCTTCTCGCTTTCACGCAAAGTATGGCCAAAGATTTCGTTTACTTTTCGTTTCACGGCTCCCGATCCGTTCTTCAACACATGCTGAAAAGCCTCGTATTCACCATGAATATCGGTCAAGAAATGTTCTGTTCCCTTTGGAAGATTCAGAATAGCTTCCAAATTGATAATTTCGGTACTGGCATCGGCTATCGTAGGAAAACTGCGAGAGAGCAATTGCAGATAGCGCAAATCGCCGACTATACTTTCCGGAGTAATGGTTCCCATAATTCTGTTATCTTATAATATTCTTATCCATGTAAAAAAAACATCAGCAATACCTGAGCTATAATAACCCTGATAAACATACACAACGGATAAACCGTAGCATAAGCGACCGACGGATTATCGCCTGGAATCGTATCGTTTGCATAGTTCAAAGCCATCGGATTGGCCATGCTTCCGCAAAGCATACCCGTCACTGATCCGAAATCGACTTTCGCCCATTTGAATGCCACAACACCAACTATCAAGACCGGAATAACGGTCAGGGCAAATCCGACAGCAATCCACAGCGCTCCTTCGGGTCTGAACACCGTTTCAAAAAAATGAGCACCGGCGTCCAACCCCAGACAAGCCAGATAGAGCGACAGGCCTAATGCACGAAGCATCAGGTTGGCACTGCGTGTGGTATATGTTACCATATGCATACGCGGGCCAAAAGTACCTATCAGGATACCTACAATAATGGGACCACCTGCCAAGCCCAATTTTACAGGAGCACTTATGCCGGGAATGCTAATAGGAACAGCTCCCAATGCCAATCCTAAGATAATACCGACAAACACGGCTACCAGATTGGGCTCTTTCAAACTCTTAATCGCATTCCCCAGCACTTTCTCAACATTGTGGATGGAAGCGGCCTCGCCTACTACCGTCAGTCTGTCGCCCAACTGCAAGGTCAGTTCGGCTGTAGCCAACAGCTGTACGCCACTACGATAAACACGGCTTATGTTAATTCCATAATGATTCCGCAAATGCAGTGAACCCAACTTTTTACCGTTCAGTTCGGGACGCGTCACAACGATGCGCTGCGAAATCAGTTGGCTGTCAATCGCATTCCAGTCAATATCTTCTTTATTCCAATCCGTATGTTCCTGTTCGCCAAACAATACAGTCAGTGCCGGCGCGTTCTTTTCGGAAGTAATAACCAATAAACGGTCGCCTTCCTTAATGACTTTGTCCGAAGTAGGTATACTGACATTTCCATCACGCCACAAACGGGAAATAACAAACTTCGGATAATTCTTCAACGCCCCGATCTCCTTAATACTCATATTGAAGATGGCAGGATTGTGAACCTGAAAGGCCGCAATATACGTTTTATTCTCATTCTCCTTTTCTTTTACTTCCAGATCTTCTTTCCGAACCATTACCTTACGCATCAGCAATATGGCCAGAATTACGCCCACCACTCCCAACGGATAGGTCACCGCACATCCCAATGCCGGCGTACTTGTCTCCAGGCCCAACTGTTTCAGCGTCTGCTGGGCGGCACCCAACGCCGGAGTATTGGTTGTAGCTCCACAAAGTATACCAACCATATCGGGCAAAGAAATTCCACAAGCATAACTTCCCAAGACAGCCAACAGAGTGCCTACCAGAACGACACCAATTGCCAGAAGATTCAACTGGACACCTCCTTGACGAAAAGAGCTGAAGAAACCTGGTCCTACCTGAAGCCCCAGGGCATAGACAAAAAGAACCAGGCCGAAACTTTCGGCGTAATTCAGCATTTGCGGGTCGATGGATAGTCCAAAATGCCCCGACAGAATACCGGTAAAAAACACAAAAGTAACTCCAAGAGAGATGCCACAAACCCGCACTTTCCCCAAGCCCAATCCGATGGCGGAAATCAACGAAAGTACGATAACCGCCTGCAAGGCGGAGTGCTCAACGAACAAACTATATAACCAGTCCAAAGCGTTTCTTGATTAAATATACAATTTGACTCATTACTGTCCACTAAAAGTCGCAAATAGTTCTT
>NZ_FR882966.1:0-3681 GCF_000435115.1 Bacteroides sp. CAG:633
AGGCTAGGCTAATTTTTAACGAACTATTGATATAGGAGAACGAGAAAATGCCTTTGCTAAGATTTTTTTTGATATTTGTGCTGTTGTTTGTTGCGGCAGGAGGTGCTTCCGCTGACGAGTATACTGTAACGGCTATCGGCAATGATGAAATAACATGCCGTTTCGAAGACAATCGTATTAACGCCATTTATAAGGATTCGGACGGTTTTGTCTGGATAGGTACAGGAGCTACTGTGGAACGGGTCGGCGGTCGCCGTTCGTTGGTCTATCATTTTGCTGAAGAAAGGCAAGGCATAGCTCCAGCTCCATTTCTGGTAAATGCACTTATCGAAGCCCAAAAACATGAACTATGGGCAGCTACCATTCAGGGGGTCTGGCGTATGAATCATGTGACTCGTACGATGGAACGGATGTTTGCCGACGAAATAAACTTTCCTGTACAGGCTTTAGGTAAAGACGAATCGGGAACCCTCTACATAGCTACTACCAACGGACTTTATATCTACGATGGCAGCCGCTTGCGTCATATTGTGATGGACGAGAAAAATGCTATTTCCGCTCGTAATCTGATTATGGACATAGCTGTAGTGGGGTCGCAGGAAGCTTGGCTGTTGACAGCCGAGGGACTGGTGCTATGTGACACTCGTTCGGGCGCATTGAAATTTTATCCTTGTCCATTGGTTTCTGCGGGTCGTCTGTTTTGTCTTGTGGAACGGGAAGGCTGTCTGTATATTGGCACCCATCAAGGTGAGGTTATCACCTTCGACTTGTCGAAGCGTACTTTTTCTTCTTTCTGGAAAAGTGATGTACAGGTGCCGGTTGTAGCTTTGGATTGGGAAGCCGGTCTGCTTGGTGTAGCAACCAAAGGACAAGGACTTTATCTGCTTTCAGCTACGGAAGGAGCAACCATGCGTCACTTTACTTACGATGGTGAAACAGGTCAGGGGCTATTATCCAATATGCTTTCTTCGGTCTTGCTTGCCGGGGACGAAATTTGGTGCGGAACCGATTATTATCAAGGGATGAACCTGTTGAAAAAGAGAGATGCCTCGTACCGACGTTATGCACGTGGTCTGTTTGCACGCCACGATGTCGGGGTGCGCAGTTTCCTTAAAACCGGTCATTATACGTTTGTCGGAACACGCGAAGGATTTTATTGTGTAGACGAACGTACTGGCAACATTCGTCTGGTCAGTGTTTCGAGAGCAGGGGAGGGTCATTTGCGTTCTAATCTGATTTTCTCTTTTTTCGATAACGGTGATGAAGTCTGGGTTGGAACCTGTGGTGGTGGTCTGGCTGTGTTCAATCCCAAGGACGGGACTTTCCGGGAAACTCCGTTGACCCGAACCTGTGTATCCAACGACATTTTCATGTTTCAGGACGATGGCGAGGGGTTGGTATGGCTGGCGGCTTCCGACGGGCTTTATTCTTACGACCGGCGTTCCGGCGATATACGCGACTATAACGCTTCGGGCAGTGGAATGCCGGGAAATATTGTATACGGCATTTATGTGGACTCGAAACAGCGTTTTTGGGTCGGGACGGACAAGGGACTGACGCTGTTCGACCGCTCTACCGGACGTTGTTCTTCAGCCGGATTGCCTTCAGTTTGTTCTGCTGCAGTACGTTCCATTTACGAAGGGCGTGACGGAACCTTGTTTTTCTGTCTGCTCGACAATCGGCTGCTCGTGGCCGACAACGAACTGAAACATTTCCGGATGTTGGATGCGGTGAGGTGCCATACGGTGATGCAGGACAGCTTGGGCTTTTATTGGTTGGGCGATGCAACTGGTTTGCTGAGGATGGACGAGAAACTGGAAGGTTATCGGCTTTTCGGTATGGAGGCAGGTTTGTCTGTCAGTTCCGGAGCTCCGATTGCGAAAGATGAGAACGGGCAGTTATGGGTGTGTGCCACGAAAGGAGTATATACCATTATTCCACAACAGGAATATCCGGACCTGTCAGTGCGCATCACGGAAATGTTTGTGAACGGTAAACCGTATGCCGACCACTATGTGTTGTGTTCCGATACGGTACTTGTGTTGGAGCCGGATGAGAATACGGTGACTTTTCAATTCTTCCCGTTGGGCTATCGTGCACCGGGACAGGCCAGATACCAGTATATGCTCGAAGGTAAGGATTCCACTTGGATCGACTTGAGCGGTGAAGACAAAGTATCTTTCTTTGGTTTGCCCTCCGGACAGTATAAATTCAGGGTGCGCGAGTATATGAATCGCGATTCCGAAGATTTTGTTTCGTTTGTTGTCGGCACTCAGCGTTCGTGGTTGCTTTATGTGATTGTGTTGGGAGGAGTGTTGGCTATATCTGCATTTGTCGTTTACAGAACTCGGAACAGGAAACCTGTTGCTGATGTTCAGGTAGAAAGTCTGGTGCAGACCCTGCCACCAGTTCAACCGTCTGAATCGACACCTGAGGTTGTGCAGTCGTCTGCGGAAAGTTACTCGAAACTGAACGAAGCCGAAGCTCAGGCTGTCATCGAAGCCTTGAAGCGCTATATGGAGGAGCAGCAACCTTATCTCAATGTCGACTTAAAGCAGTCGGACGTAGCGGCAGCTGTAGGTTATCCCACTTATGTGCTTTCCGCAGTATTCACTCACTACCTGAAGATGGGATACTACGACTTTGTCAACAGCTATCGGGTAGATCGTTTCAAACAGTCGGTAGCCGAAGGACTTCACAAAAAATATACGCTGGTCACCTTGGCCGAGAAATGCGGCTTCAAATCGAAAGCCTCCTTCTTCCGTGCCTTTAAGAAGTTCACGGGCAGCACGCCGAGCGAGTATATCCAACAGCATGGCGGGGAGTAATATGCTTGTCAGAGCATAGCGGCGATTTTGCGAACTTGTGCCAGTTTTTCCATGAATGACTGGTCTTTTCGGGCAGTCTGCATATTATATTTCAGTTGTAAACGCATTAAGGGTTCTGCTTCTATTCCCAAAGCAGCCTCAAACAGTAATGCTGTTTTCTCTGTTAGCGGGCGGTGGGCATTGAGTATTTCGTTTAGCACGGAATATTGCATGCCCATTTGTTCTGCCAGTTTCCGTTGAGATATACCTCTGTATTCGATTTCTTCTTTCAGGATTTCTCCAGGATGTGTAGGGTAAGCGGGTTTTAACTGGTTGGCACACATTTCTGTTTTCTTTTCGGTATCCATCTTTTTACTTATTGATAGTGGTTAGACAAATCTGTTATGTTGCATATTGTTGCAAGGATTTCACCATCTTTTACTTTTTCTTCAAACTCTATTCTGTATTGATCATTGACTCGTACTGATGAAAGCCCTACTTTATTCCCTTTCAGTTTTTCGTAGTTTAACGAATTGTAGTTTAAAAGAGATTGTACATTCGGTAGTTCTATCATCAGGTCAATAATCCGGATGTATTTACGGATTATCTGTGGTTGGTATCGGTGTTTTTTGTCGGATACACCTTCTGTGTATAATTGTTCTAAATACTTTTCGTTGAAGTAGATTTCCATCTGATGCCCTTTTACAACGTTATTATATTGCAAAGATATGATTCTTTTTTGAATATTCGCAAAAAAAGCGAATGTTGTGTATATTAGAGTGAGCATTCAGCTCGTTTAACTCCCTCTTTAGCGTCCCCAAGTCCCTCTTTAGCACTCTAACTATGCTTGTGAGCCGCACTTGCATTGCTTGTG
>NZ_FR882967.1:0-1025 GCF_000435115.1 Bacteroides sp. CAG:633
GCATCGGCTTCGTTGGGCGCCACCACAATCAGATCGGCTCCGGCGGCGATGAAATGTTCGATGTCGGCCGTCTGCTGCCGGTTGTCGTCACCCGCCGATCGGATGTCCACCTCCACACCGGGATAGAAGAGTGCTTCGCGCCGGATTTCCTTGTTCATCTGCGTGCGCCATTCGTCGTCGCTGCACTGCGACACGCCTATCAGAAAACGATGCTGTTCGGGCCCGCAAGCCGCGAGCAACAGACATAGTACGCACAGGGCAAGGTAGTAGAAGGTGTTGTGTTTCATGGCCTTTCTTTTTCTATTTAGAGAAGGCAAAGATAAGGAATATAATGCAGAAGAATGACAAGGCAGAAGAAAAGATTGGGGGAAAGGTTTGGAAATTGGCAGGCAAATACCTACTTTTGTATGTAGAACTTACTTTCTCTACGAACCGACTGCCTATGAAACGCCCGCAAATAGTAGAACGCATCCGCGAAGCTCTGGCACAAGTGGCGCCCGAGTCCCAAGCCATACTCTATGGCAGCGAAGCCCGAGGTGACGCCCGCCCCGACAGCGACATCGACCTGCTGGTGTTGGTGGACGGCGACAAGCTGAGCGTCAGCGAAGAAGAGCGTATCATCGCCCCGCTGTACGACATCGAGATAGAAACCGGCGTGGCCATCAATGCACGCGTCCTTCTGAGGAAGCTTTGGGAAAACCGCCCCTTCCGCACTCCTTTTTTCGTGAACGTAATGAGGGAGGGTATTGTACTATGAAAGAACAGCTGAGTCGGGAGAACATCGAGGCACTGGCTGCTTATCGCTTCCAACGGGCCGAAGAAACATTGGGCGAAATTCCTTTTCTGACTTCGCCTACTCCAGCGCAGAAGAGATAGACGAACTGTTGCCCAAAGCCGAAGCCTTTATCGACACTGTCAGAAAACTGTTACAGGAATAATCGGGTACGCAGGCATCACGCCTTCGTTCAAGCCCCTTCATTTCCCTGCATTGTAGGACACTTGCATTCCATTTATGAAACACTTGC
>NZ_FR882968.1:0-18348 GCF_000435115.1 Bacteroides sp. CAG:633
GTAAAAGGTGCATTTCTTCGAATGCTTACTTTTTATCTGTATCGGAGATGATAGTTGGCTTTACATCTTTTCAAGGTAGACTTGGGCCTTTCCCTGAAGTGCCGGATGGGTAATTGTCAGTCTGATGCGGTATAACTGTTCTACATTCCAGTTGTTGAGGAGTTGTTTGTCCGTCAGAGGAATGGTTTCGATGGATGGTTGCAGAAGGCCGCTGTCATACTTCATCTTCAGTGTAAAGTCTTTATCTTTCAGTAACAGATAGCCATCTTTAATTTCCGGTGTACACACCGTCATAAAGTTCAGAATCTGTTCTCCGTTCCGGTTGTTCAGTTTCCACTGGTCGGCAATGGTAAACCGGTGTCCGCGCTTCAGGGTATACGAACGGATCCATTGGGCGACTCCGGTTTCTTCCGGATAAGCGGCTACAATGTCGGCACTGAATGAAACTGTTTTGCCACGATCCGTAAACCGGACGTTACGGGCATGATATTTCTTCCCGGCATGCTGGTCTGTGCCATTAATAGTTGGAAGGTTGTGATAGCCGGACTGCATGGTCCAGATGGTATAGCGTTCGCTGCTGAAAGTTTTTTTAGTGTATACGCCTACTCCTACATCGATCAGAATAGGTTTTCCGTTATAGTACAGCATGAAGCTGCCGACATCGTTGTGATTGTGAGAAACACCGTTGTTGCTGCCATGGGCTGCAAAGCAGAATCCTTCGTCGGAACGGTGCGAATCACGGGCTACGGCAAGCTGTCCGTCTTCGAAATAGAAGGAGGTTTCCTCAATGGAAGCACTGTCTCCTTCCAGTATTTCCCGGGCATCCAGTACGTCGTCGAGCAGACGTGCAAACAAACTGCCGGTATGCAATTTGTCTTTCCATCCGTTGCGGCGGGCAAAGTCGGAAGCAAAGCCCATCAGTTGGCGGTCACCTATCTTTTTACCATACAGATAGACAGCACCCGGACTGACGAAACACTTGGCGGCTGCATCCGAGAAATTCACAAAATACTGGTTGTGGATGTTGGCCCGGCGGATGTAGCGTCCTATGTTCTTGATTTTTTCGTTAGAGAAGATATTGACGTGCCCGTCCGTAGCCCGGTCTAGCAGGTCGAGAAATTTAATCAGATTGGCACCGGCATGGCCGAAATACGAAGGTCCTTCCTCGCAAGTGCCATCCGGATGCTGGACATCGATATAGCGGTCGACAGAACGCATCAGCTGATAAACGTAGGTTGCCTTTTGGGCTGTATCTTTCTCCAGCAGCAGGACTGCCTGCAGCACATTATAATTGATCCAGATGTTCCAGTTGTTTACTTCCTGAGGGGTAAATCCCATCCACCAATAGTCTGTACGCGCAAAATAAGGGTCAATCAATCGCTGGTAAACAGTATTCCTGATTCGTTTGGCAATCAGTGGGCTGACTTTATCCAGTTCGTCGTGGAAGAAGTAATAAATCCATGACATCTGTGCACCAATATCCGCCACAACCAGTTCGACGGTCGGCTCGTCCGGATCGGGAAGTCCGGACTGGTCCTTTTGAAAATAAGCATGGGCAGAGTGTACCCAGGAAACTTCGCACAGGAACCAGGTTCCATTGATGATGGCATCCATGAACCGCCCTTTTCCTTCCACCAGTTCTGCCAGTACCAGTGTATTGAGCGTCGTCTGATTCTTGCGTCCTGTCAGAATCTCGCCACGGCGTTTGTATGCCAGATAGTCGGTTGCCAAATCTGGCTTCCACTCATACGCCAGTGCTTTTTCGCCGGCTTTTATGATATTTTCCCGTATTTCAGCAGGTATTCGGGTGGTCCATGCCGAACGGTCGGTGTAGGCAGGATAGGTGACCCACTTTTCTGTAGGCTGTAACACTTCCTGAAGTTGTTGGGGAGTAATGCTATTCTCCAGCAACCGATCTTGTGCGGTGATGGAGCAAAGAAAGCATAAACATCCGATGAATAAGATGATTCGTTTCATAATATCAGTCAGTTTAAAACGTTATTTGAAATTACAGTTCTGTATGGTCTTGTCTGAGGTTGTAGGCTGGTACGAGGCAGAAAACAGAAAGCCGGAGAATCCGTCCTAAGCATCGGCTAGGAGATTCCCCGACTTTCGATAGATCTATTTTAAACGGAGGCAAAGGTTCTGACTCCGCTTACGTTTGTTGTTTTATCCTTAAATAAGGTATTGCGAACTGATAGATTCGTTGTTTACCACGCGTTTGATGGTTTCGGCAAACATATCGGCAATGCTCAGCTGCTTAACCTTGGCGCATTTCTTGGAATAAGGAATACTGTCGGTAAATACCATTTCGGTCAGACCGGACTCCTGAATGCGGAAAGAAGCAGGATCGGACATGACACAGTGACTGGCGATGGCACGTACAGACTTGGCACCTGCATCCAGCATGATGTTGGCAGCCTTGGTGATAGTTCCGGCTGTGTCTACGATATCGTCGATCAGAACCACATTCTTATCCTTTACGTCACCAATAATCTGCATAGATGCTACTACGTTGGCTTTTTCGCGTGTCTTGTTGCACAGTACCAGAGGCACACCCAGGTATTTGGAGAAAGTGCTGGCACGTTTGGAACCGCCCACGTCGGGAGTGGCAATAACCAGATTTTCCAATTTCAGCGACTCGATGTAGGGGAGGAACACTGCCGAAGCATAAAGGTGATCCACCGGAATGTCGAAGAAACCTTGTATCTGGTCGGCATGAAGGTCCATTGTGATCAGACGGTCGATACCTGCAACCGAAAGCAGATCGGCTACTAACTTGGCGCCGATAGATACACGGGGCTTATCCTTTCTGTCCTGACGTGCCCAGCCGAAGTAAGGGATAACGGCTACAATGCTTTTGGCCGACGCACGTTTGGCTGCGTCAATCATCAGCAGGAGTTCCATCAGGTTGTCGGAATTGGGGAAGGTTGACTGAACCAGAAATACGTGTGAACCACGGATCGATTCTTCATAGGAAACGGCAAACTCGCCATCGGCAAAATGGGTGATGTTCATGTTTCCAAGAGGACAACCAAGGCTTGCGCAGATTTTCTCTGCCAGGTATCTGGAGTTTGTTCCAGAGAATACCATAAAGGGTGCTTTTTCGCTCATTTCTATAATAATAGATTTACCTATTTGTTAATTTACCTGCAAAGGTATGAAATTCTCCCTACATAACCCAAGAGTTATTGTATAAAATCTGCTCAAAGTATAAAGAAAACTCTGGGCTGTATCGGCAACTGTTGTTTTTCCAGTTTTCAAGAAGCTGTAAATTAGTTACTGTGGGCATCAGATAAGGAAAATATTTCATAAATTCTTCATTCATCATTCTTCATTCTTCATTTAATTTGTAGATTTGCTTTATGAAACCTATTTCTGCCATAAGGCTTGTTGCGTTGCTTTGCGCCAGTGTAGCAGTGGGGGCGTGTGTCGGTACTGCGCCCAGCAAGGAACTCAGACTGATTGATTCGCTCAACCAGCAGGCTTATGCTTTCCGCTATAAAAACATCGATTCTTCGTGTCATGCAGCCATGCAGGCTTATAAGTCGGTCAATCTGTATCGTGCCGGCGAAGCCGAAGCCTGCAATAATCTGGGCTTTTGTGCCTTTATGAGGATGGATTTTGAAGAAGCCGAAAGATACTTCCGGAAAGTCTACAGCCTGACCAAAAACGAACTGGAGCTGCTGATTGCCGACATCGGATTTATGAAGATCTACCAGCGTACGGCTCTTAACAAGGAGTTTTACGATTATCGCAACAGTGCGTTGCGGCGTATGAGGCGCATTGGCGAAGACAACAATCTGTTTGTCGACCGCCACGAACGGGCCAGACTGGAATATGCCCGTTCCGAATTCTATATTGTGTCGGCCGTCTATTACTACTACTTGCAACAGCGTTCCGAAGCGCTGGACAATATCGGACAGTTGAAGGAGGCAGAATTGGCTTCCGATACCAGCCAACTGCTCTATTACTATTATATAAAAGGTGCAGCCTCGCTGTGCGAAGCCGATACCCTCGACTCACAGCGATTGCTGGAGTTTGATGCTCTGTATAAAACGTGGCGGATCGCCTCGCGAAAAGGTTATGTCTATTTTGAAGGAAACGGCATACAGGGACTAGTCAACCTGATGGCTTCTCCCACCGATTACGAGCTTTTCAAGTTACGTCGGGGGCATGCCTTGAAGCAGTTCGGATATCCGGTAGACAGCTTGCTGCCTTTACGGCTAGGACAGTTGGCCTTGCAGAAGTTCCGCCAGTATAACGACCTGTATCAGATTGCAGGTGCTTATGTATCCATCGGGAAATACCTGAATGCGCATGGCCGTTATACCGAGGCGTTGGATACTCTGAAAATGGCGTTGGAGTGTGTCAACCGTCATCATCGGTTGTTCTACAACTGTCACGACAGTCTGGACTGGATGAAAGCGGCCGATTATCGCGACAATACCTATGCCGAACATGCCTGGATGGAACAAAAACTACGGACTGTGCCCGAATGGATTTCGCGAATACGGGAACAGTTGAGTGTATCGTATTCAGGACTGGGTATGAAAGAGTATTCCGACTACAACCGGAACATTTATCTGGATATTCTGGAAAATACCCGTCAGGACAAAGAATTGGAAAGCCGTTATCAGGCGTTGGCAACGGAATCGCGTCAGCTTAATCTGATACTGGTAAGTGTCATTCTGGGCTTGGTCGGAGTAGTGATATTCTTCTGGTTCTTCAACAGTAATTCGAAAAGGAGGAACAAACAGCACCTGTATCGGCTGCGACAGATGCTGGACATCTGCCAGAAAATAACGGCAGCTATTCCGGCCGATGCGCAAACCGAACAGGAAATTATCGATGCCATCCTGAATGCCGTACGTCCGCAAATGGAAAGCTTGTTCGGTGTGACGGAAATCGGTATTGAGAACGGACAGTTTGTATTGTCCGGTCGGGTGGAGAAAGACGAACAGGCCATGCTCCGGGTCATCAACCCGTATGTGCAATGGGCGTTGGATAACGGTATGACGACTATCTCGTTGGGCGACGAATGCCGCAGGCTGGAGAAGCAGCGCTACATTTACGAGCAACACATTGCAGGCAACAAGCGGCAGAATCTGGTGAAGAAAGCCTGCCTTGCCATTGTCAACGGTATTCATCCTTATATCGACCGCATCATCAACGAAGTGCACAAGATTGTCCGCAACGGATCGGAGATGGACCGCCGTGTCAGAAGAGAAAAATACGAATACCTGGACGAACTGGTTACCGCTATCAACGAGTACAATGATATTCTGGCTCTGTGGATCAAGATGCGTCAGGGAACGTTGAGCCTGAACATCGAGAACTTTGCACTGGACGACTTGTTTCAACTGATACGCAAAGGAACCCGCGCTTTCGAAATGAAACAGCTGACGCTGGAAGTAGAGCCTACTGCCACCTGGGTAAAGGCCGACAAGGCACTGACCCTCTTCATGATCAATACACTGGCCGAGAATGCCCGCAAATATACACCTGCAGGAGGCTTCGTCAGGGTGTATGCCCGTCAGGAAGCGGACTATGTGGAAATCTCGGTAGAAGACAACGGGTGCGGATTATCGTCAGAAGACGTGGCTCACATCGTCGGAGAGAAAGTATACGATTCGAAGAACATTGGCATGGACTTGGCCACCGATCGCGAAGCATTGCAGAAAAACAAAGGAAGCGGTTTCGGCTTGATGAACTGCCGGGGCATTATCGAAAAATATAAAAAGACAAACGAACTTTTCCGTGTCTGCCTGTTTTCGGTAGACAGTACGCCGGGAAAGGGCAGCCGCTTCTACTTCCGCCTGCCGGTAGGCGTACGCAAGGCGCTGGTTATGCTGGCAGTGCTGTTGGGAGGTACCTTCGGACTTTCGTCCTGCGGAAAGGGAGCAGAGATGCAAACGTCAGAATCTCTTGTTTCGGATTCGCTGGAACAGGTGGCTCTGTACGACTACGAGTTATTGCTCGACTCCGCTTCCAACTATGCCGATGCGGCTTATTACTGCAACGTAGACGGCCAATACGAATGGGCTTTGCAGTACATTGACTCGGCAATGCTGTGCTTGAACAAGCATTACCGGATGTATGCGCCCGATGCGGGACGTGCCATGACGCTGGAGGGCAGTGGAGAACCAGCCGAACTGGACTGGTGGAACGAGTTGTTCAATTCGGACTATCATGTGATTCTTGACATCCGCAATGAAGCGGCCGTGGCGTTTCTGGCTCTGAGGCAATGGGATGCTTATCGCTACAACAACGACGCCTATACCATCCTGTACAAGCTGTTGGGCGAGGACCAGTCGCTGGAAGACTATTGCCGGCAGCTGGAACGTTCGACCAACAATAAAATGGTAGGAATCTGGCTGGCCGTCATGCTGGTTATCGCTTTGCTGGCCGGATATTATGTGCTATATTTCCGCAAACGTCTGGTCAACCGTTGGAATCTGGAGCAGGTTCTCGAAATCAATCAGGCTGTTTTTGCCGCTTCCAACAGCGATGCGGTACGTAAGAATCCCGACAGGCTGGACGAAGTCCCCCGTCAGATAGTGAACGAAGCCTTTGATGCTATCAACGAGTTGCTGTGTATCGACCGTCTCAGCATGGCTGTCTACGACGAGTCTTCACATCAGTTGGAGTATGTTTCCTGTCCGGGCGATGTGTATATGGCAGATGCAGCCGAAAGTCAGGACAAAGACGCCGTGATGGCGGCCCAGCAGCGCAGAACCGCTTTGATGCGCAGCTGTTACGAAGAGAAAAGCTACCAGTCGCAATCCGACATCCAGGTTTTCCCCTTGACCATCGAGACTGCCGGAAGCAACCGTTGTATTGGTGTCCTGTGCATTGAGCGGAGTGAAGGCGGTGAACAAAGTGCCGACCGTTTGCTGCTGGAGCTTATAACCCGCTACGTAGCCATCGTCGTTTTCAATGCTGTTGTGAAACTGGCCGTAAAATACCGGGACATCGAACTGGCACAGGACGAAGCGCGGCGTGCCTCGTGGGAAGACAGTATGCTGCATGTACAGAATATGGTGTTGGACAATTGTCTTTCTACCATCAAGCACGAAACTATTTACTACCCCAGCAAAATCAAGCAGCTGATAGGTAAACTCCGCACCGGAGAGCTGTCGGTGAAGGAAGAAGAAGAGACCGTAACTGCCATTGCCGAACTGATAGATTATTACAAAGGCATCTTCAGCATCCTCAGCCAGTGTGCGTCGCGCCAGCTGGAAGAGGTTACTTTCCGGCGTTCGGCCGTAAAGGTTGCCGACTTGATGACTGTTGCGGAGAAATACTTCCGCAAAGCACGCAAGAACCGGAATCCGGATATCACTTTCCACATCCGACCTTTCGACGGCTGTGTGTTGGGCGATGTCAACCAGTTGCAGTTCTTGCTCGAAAACCTGATAGACGAAGCACTGTCCGATCCTCAGTCAGGCGAGATACGATTGGAAGCGGCCGAAGACGATCGTTTCATACGTTTCTTCTTTGTCGATACCCGACGCGACAGAACTCAGGAAGAACTGAACAGACTGTTCTATCCCAGTCTGGAGCGTATGTCGGCTGTGGAGCAGGGCAGACTGAAAGGAACAGAATATCTGATATGCAAGCAGATTATCCGCGATCACGACGAGTTTGCCGGACTGCGTGGATGTCGCATCAATGCGCAGGTGAATACCGAAGAAAGAGGCTTTACGGTATACTTCACCATTCCGAGGACAGGACAATGAGTAAGGCTGAAAATTCTTTTGAGAACTCTGCTGTACTCGAAATGAAAAAGTCCTTAAGCCTTTCTTCAGATTGGATTAAATCAATATCTTTGTGTGTTGTTCGATTCAGACTGTAAGAAAAAACTAAGATGCTAACAGCGTTGAATTAAGAAGAATAAAAAAGGTATGAATGAAATACATAAGAATATAAATACGTTTTTAGATGACATTCGTGGCATTATAGACTCTGCCAGAAGTCAGGCTGTCCGCAGTGTAGATTTTTGCCGTGTACAGATGTACTGGCAGATGGGAAAACGTATATTCGAAGAAGAACAGCAGGGAAAAGAACGTGCAGACTACGGTAGTTACCTGATTAAAAATCTGGCAAAATCATTACAGCCTGAGTATGGAAGTGGCTTTTCTGTGCGCCAGTTGGAAATGTGCCGTCAATTTTACCGAATTTATCCAATTGCGAATACAGTGTGTTCGCAATTGAATTGGTCACAATATAAGTTGTTAATTTCTATTTCAGACGCTGATAAAAGAGAATATTATCAATTGGAAGCTATTAACAATGCATGGACCAAACGGGAATTGGAACGGCAAATACATTCGCAGCTCTACGAACGTTTGCTCTTAAGTAACGATAAGGATGCGGTACTGGCCGTAGCTCGTAAAGAACGCCTTCCACAATCTCCTTTAGAGATTATAAAAGATCCTATGTATTTGGAATTTCTTGGTCTGGAACGTAAAGCGGCTTATTATGAAAAAGATTTGGAATCGGCTATTATCACTCATTTGCAACATTTCTTGCTCGAATTAGGACAAGGCTTCACTTTTGTGGCTCGGCAGAAACGTATTTTGCTGGAAGATGATGAGTTTTTTGCCGATTTGGTGTTCTACAATCGTTTATTAAAGTGTTTTGTAGTTATAGAACTGAAAACCGGTAAATTGACACATCAAGATTTGGGACAGTTACAGATGTATGTCAACTATTATGATCGTGTAGAGAAAACTCCGGAAGAAAATTCAACTATAGGCATTTTGCTTTGTACTAGTAAGAATGATACAGCTGTACGAATGGCTTTGCCGGAAAATAATAAAACGATCTTAGCCAGTGAATATAAATTATACCTACCATCACAGGCTCAATTGATTAATGAAATAAACACCGTTCGAAAAATGGTGGAGGAAAATACAAGTTTTGAGTCTGATGAATTATGAATGGATTTTACATAAAACAAACTGATTATAACATAGAATATCATACCAAACATGAAATTTAAAGTTATCATTGTAGAAGATGTCAAGCTGGAGCTGAAAGGGACGGAAGAGATTTTCCGTCACGAGATTCCCGATGCGGAAGTCATCGGTACGGCTATGACCGAACAGGAATTCTGGGCACTGATGCAGGTGCAAGTCCCCGATCTAGTTTTGCTGGATCTGGGGCTTGGCGGCTCTACAACCATCGGGGTGGAGATATGTCGCAACATATTCAAGCGTTACCCCGGCGTGCATGTGCTTATATTTACAGGCGAGATACTGAACGAGAAACTGTGGGTCGATGTGCTCGACGCCGGTGCCGACGGCATTATTCTGAAGACAGGCGAATTGCTGACCCGAACCGATGTTCAGGCAGTGATGGATGGTAAGAAACTGGTGTTCAACTATCCCATTCTGGAAAAGATTGTGGAACGTTTCAAACGTTCGGTCATCAACGACACCAAACGTCAGGAAGCCATCATCAACTACGACATCGACGAGTACGACGAACGTTTCCTACGCCATCTTGCACTGGGTTATACGAAGGAAATGATAGCCAATCTGAAAGGAATGCCCTTTGGCGTGAAGTCGCTGGAGAAACGGCAGAACGATCTGGTAGGGCGTCTGTTCCCCTCCGGCGAACGGGTAGGGGTGAACGCTACCCGGCTTGTGGTACGTGCCTTGGAACTGCGTATTCTTGATATAGACAATCTGGAACCGGACGACGAATAGGAAAGCATGCCGATGATGAGAGCCAAATGGAGGATGCCGCATCCGGCCACCATGTTTCTAATATTGACGATGGCGGTTGTGTTTCTGTCGTGGATATTCAATGTCTACGACCTGAGTGTGCTCCATCCCGAAACTGGGAAAGAAATATACGTGCAGAGTCTGTTGAGTCCGGAAGGAATCCGCTGGTGGCTGCGACATGTTGTAACCAACTTCACCGGTTTTGCACCTTTGGGCATGGTGATGATAGCCATGTTCGGAATAGGCGTGGCACAACATTCCGGTTTCATTGATGCCTGCATCCGTCTTGTGGCACGCAGAGGAACGCATTCGGGACTTATCATAACCAGTGTCATCGTATTGGGAATTCTTTCCAATGTAGTAGGGGATGCCGGCTATATCATTCTGCTGCCCATTGCCGCTGCCCTGTTTCATTCGGCCGGTCTGCATCCGGTAGGCGGCATCATTACGGCTTATGTCTCTGTGGCATGTGGCTACAGTGCCAATGTGGTGATGAGTACCCTCGACCCGCTGTTGGCGGCCACTACACAAGAAGCAGCCGACCAGGCTTTTGTGTCGTCGGGGCAGATGGGCCCTTTATGCAATTATTACTTTTTTGCCGCATCGGTCTTCCTGCTCGTCCCTGTCATTTATGCCATTACACGGCACCACCTGCTTCCACTGCTGGGTACGTATGCGGGCGAGATCCGCTTTGGCGGTTATAAGCAACTGTCGCGCAAGGAACGGCGTGCCATGCAGATTGCTCTGCTAGCTTGCTTGTTGTATGTATTGCTCATATTGGGTGCTACTTTTTCATCCTGGGGTATTCTGCGTGGAGTAAACGGAAGTCTGATGCGTTCGCCGTTTATCATGGGCATTCTGTTTTTGCTGTCGTTCGGCATCGGTCTTACGGGTATGGTGTTTGGCTTTGTCTCCGGTCGTTATCGTTCCGACGGTGATGTGATCGAGGGGCTGACGTATCCGATGAAGCTTTTGGGCGTTTATTTTGTCATCGCTTTTTTTGCCTCGCAGATGTTCGCCTGCCTCGAATATTCCCAACTGGACAAATGTGTTGCCATTATGGGTGCCGATATGCTTGCTTCCCTACGTATGGACAGCATGTGGATTCTGATTCTGTTCATTCTGTTTGTTGCGGTAGTCAATCTGTTCATGGTGTCTGCCACAGCCAAATGGGCTTTTATGGCATTTATTTTTGTTCCGGTATTGTCACGGATGGGTATTTCACCCGAAACGGCGCAGTGTGCCTTCCGCATCGGCGATAGCGCTACCAATGCCATTACCCCCTTCATGTTCTACATGCCGTTGGTGCTGACGTACATGCAACAGTATGACCGGAAATCCACTTACGGTTCTCTGCTGAAGTATACCTGGCGTTATTCCGTATGCATCCTGTTTGCCTGGATCCTGTTGTTCATTCTTTGGCATTCGGTCGGTTTGCCGTTAGGACTCTGACAGGCTTTTTCTGTCGGTTGATGAAAATACCTTTTTGGGAAAGCTAAAGAGGCACTTTAGCAAACTAACTATGGACATTAGCTTCCTAAAGTGCCTCTTGGGAAATCAAAACATAAGATCGTTGTTTAACCACGGATTACACAGAAAAACGTGAAGAAAACAAAACGTCCGTACCTAAAATCTAAATCCTTATTCTTTTTTCAGTGCAAATCCCAACATCATGCCATCGTAGCTTTCGGCCAGCGAGCTGATGGTTTGCAGGGTGGTGTTGCTGCTTTTACTGGAAAGGAAAGTAATCAGGTCCAGCAGCTTGTCCGAATTGAAAAGCAAATCCATATTGCTGGAAGTACAGTTGACCTTGGCATTTATTCCGACAAGTTTGGCAAACTTCAGGTTGACTTTACCGGTAGACTTGTCGTATGAATAAGTTCCGCCCATATTTCTGGTACCCAACCGGGCATTGAACGTACTGTCGGCATTGAACGTAAAGGCCAGTTTCCCTTCGGTAATGCCGAATTTGTTCAGTTGCTCATTCAGCTTGCTTTCAGCAGCGGTTGCGGCTACTGTGCCTCCGGCTGCCTGTAACAGATTGTCCGACTCGAATTCGATGGCCGAACCGGAAAAACTCCACGTACCCACCATGCTTGCCGTATTCTTTCCGGTGATGGTATTGACAATATTTTCCACATTATCCTTATTAAACAGGTCCTTCAACGACTGGGCCTGACTGTTGCTGCCCAAGAGCAGCATGGCAACAAATAGCTGCCAGAAAACTGATTTTTTCATTTGCTTCGTTGTTTTTGGTATGGTTATTTTTGCAGTTCCTTGTTGATGCCCTCAATGTAGTTCAGCACTTCTTCTCTTCCGGTCTTGTCCTCGGACGAAGTGATGAAATAGGGAGGAAGTTCTTCCCACTGTTCCTTCAGACGCTTCAGGTACAGTTTGATGTTGGCTCCCAGCTTTCCGCCTTTCAGTTTGTCCGCTTTGGTAAAAATGAGGGAAAACGGTATTCCGTTCTCGCCCAACCACTCGATAAATTCAAGATCGATGGACTGCGGTTCGTGACGGCTGTCAATCAGAACAAAAAGATTGGTCATTTGTTCACGCTGCAGGATATAACTGCTGATAATCTTCTGAATCTGTTCCTGTCCTTTCTGTCCGCGTTTGGCATAGCCGTATCCGGGGAGATCGACGATATACCAGTTTTTGTTAATCAGAAAATGGTTGATCAGCATCGTCTTTCCGGGAGTGGCGGAAGTCATGGCAAGGCCTTTCCGCCCAGTCAGCATATTGATCAGGCTCGACTTTCCCACATTGGAACGCCCGATAAACGCATATTCGGGAAAGTTTCCTGCCGGACATTTCTTCACATCGGTATTGCTGATGACAAATTCTGCACTTGTAATATTCATAATCATACAGTTGGTTAATATTTCATTTTCGGCGGAAAGAGGAGGGGAGACCGACCTGTCGGCATTTTGCCTCGCTTCCTGTGCAAAGGTACTACTTATTTCAAAAAAATCTCGTCTACAATTTAGAATTCTGTTTATCTTTGTTTCATGGAGATAGGAGGAGGTTCGGCATAGCCAAATTGAAAACTTTGGTTTTCATTTGTCTCTGCGCTCACCTTTGCTTATCTTTGCAGGCTCTAAAATGAGGGAAAAGATAATTTTTTGAAGAAAATATGAACGGACAATACCCTTCCACATTGTTGGAGAAAGCTGTAAACGAATTTGCCAAACTGCCCGGCATAGGCCGAAAGACTGCCATGCGCCTGGTGCTGCACCTGTTGCGGCAAGACACTGCCACAGTCGAGGCGTTCGGCAACGCCATCATTACGCTGAAACATGAGGTGAAGTACTGCAAGGTGTGCCACAACATCTCCGACACGGATGTGTGCCGCATCTGCTCCAACCCGCAGCGCGATGCGTCGACCGTGTGTGTGGTAGAAAACATCCGCGACGTGATGGCAGTGGAAGCAACACAGCAGTTCCACGGCCTGTATCATGTGCTTGGAGGGGTTATTTCGCCGATGGACGGTGTGGGACCGGGCGATCTGCAAATCGACAGTCTTGTACAACGGGTGGCCGAAGGAGGCGTAAAGGAAGTAATCCTGGCCCTCAGTACGACGATGGAAGGCGATACCACCAACTTCTACATATACCGGAAACTGGAGAAAATGAATGTGAAGCTGTCCATCATAGCCCGAGGCATATCGGTTGGCGACGAATTGGAGTACACCGACGAAGTGACGTTAGGGCGAAGCATTGTGAACCGTACCTTGTTTACGGGCGGAATGATGTAATAAGATTATTTAGCAAGCAAGTTTACACAAAATGGAAGAACGTATCAAGCAAATATCACGGTGCCTGAAAGCTGTTTTCACCTGCTACTGGCTGTTGGCCATCCTAATGGTTGTATGCGGCGAAACGTTGGATAGCTGGACCGGACTTTATGCCGGCGATGTCCGGAGTACTTATCAGGCCGAGACGGCAACGATTCTGCTGGCAGTAGTTTGCGTGCCTGTTTCGCTGAAACTTTTTTCGTGGGTGCTCGATCATAAGATAGATGCAGTCAGCCTGCCCGAAGCCTTGCGCCTGTATGCGTGGTGGAGTGTGGTTCGCCTGTTTCTGCTGTTTCTGCCCGTTGTTGTGGGTTTCCTTACTTATTATCTGATGTTAAGCACCAAGGGAGTGTTTTGTGCACTGATTGCCCTGACCGCTTCCCTATTTTGTATTCCCGGCGAAAACCGCTTGCGTAAAGAATTGCGTATTGATAAAGAAAAAGAAGCATGAGTACATCCTATTTCATAAACGACCGCATCTATCTTCGGGCCATCGAACCCGAAGATCTGGACATTATGTATACCATGGAGAACGATCCACAAACGTGGGATATTACGAACTTCACGGTGCCTTATTCGCGCTATGCACTGCGGCAATACATTGAAAATTCCCAATGCGACATGTTTGCTGACTGCCAGTTGCGGCTGATGATTGTGCGTCGTGACGATCGGACGGTGATAGGTACCATCGACATCACCGAATTCATGCCTATTCATGCGCGTGGCGAGGTAGGTATCGTGATACGCAAGGAATATCAGGGACAGGGATATGCAACCGACGCACTGCACCTGCTATGCAATTATGCATTCGGCTTTTTGCACATGAAGCAGCTCACTGCCCACGTGACAGTAGACAATGAAGCAAGCATGCGTTTGTTCACTTCGTGTGGCTTCGTAAAGTGTGGTTTGCTGAAAGAGTGGTGGTGTGTAGGCGGAACATTCAAGGACGTCGTTCTGTTACAGCTTCTCCGCGACCAAGCTACAGGCAACCGTAAAGTATAAGCCACAGCAGTCGCAGGGCCTGCCGTCAGTTCAGTATCGGAAGCTGCGGGAACCGGGCCCATAGTTCGTACTTGCCACCAAGTTTTGACAGTGCACTTTTCCAGAATTTCATGTCGCTGCCATCGTCCATGATGGCCTCTGTTTTCTCTTTGCTCACAATCCAGGTGTTTTCCTCGATTTCTTCATGGAGCTGGTTGTGGCTCCAGCCCGAGTAACCTAAGAAGAAGCGAATGTTTCCTTTAATCGGATTTCCAGACAGCATATATCGTTTGATAGCTTCGAAGTTACCGTTCAGGTAAAGGCCCTGAGATACAGGTAAGGAGTCTGTAATGCCTTTGATGGTATGCAGATAGAATAATGTATCGTTGCAGAGCGGTCCTCCTCTGTATAGCGGTATGTCTTCCAGTGATTCAAATTCTTTCAGCAGATGCTGAAGTAGCAGAGGCATTTTCTTATTCAACACCAATCCCATACTACCTTCCTGAGTATGGTCAATAAGCAAAACCACCGAACGTCCAAACAGATTATCGGAGAGGAACGGCTCGGAAATCAATACTTTACCACGTGATGGAACAGCGTGGTTACTCTCTATCTTAAATATGCTTGCATCTGTATACATGCCTCTAATATACAGTATATTTTGTGAAAAACAAAGAATGTGTCTGTTTTTTTGCAAAATATTCAAAAACCTATTTCTTCACACTACTGATGCTAGGTTTGTGATAAAATTATTATTGTTGCATGTGTTTGAATTGAATCGTTTTTTTGTTGTTTCGTTTCGGACGTTTCAATTTAATTATTATCTGTTTTTTGTACCCATCAGCTTCAATGCGAAGTGTGGCCTTATTTAATGGATTACCATCTTCATCTTTTAAAGCGTTATTTGCATTCCAATATATTCGATAAGGCTTATTTTCATCAATGAATTTCAATTCAACATTTTCACAATATTCTTCCCCATCTTTATCAAGAAGTATTCTTTCTATATGAAGATTTTCAATGTCAATGCGATTACCTTTTTCATCAATAATATCAAGATCTGTATAATTCTTATCTACTATTTTGGGGGATATTGCTCCTACCAATACAGCCGTTTCTCCCATTAAGATCTGAGGATCTTCTTCCAAAATAACATTTATAGGGTTAGTTGTATCCCAAACTTGAATAATCTGGGATTGATATCCAATATATGAAAATACTATCGAATCACCACGACAAACGTTAATTTCAAAATTACCGTCAAAATCTGAAACGGAACCTCTATTTGTGTTGAGAATATGTATTGTAGCCCCTATCAAAGTATCAATTTTTTCTTTGGTTTCGTTTTTTAAAGTTACCTTTCCAAAAATTTTTCCTTTAACAACTAATGTATCTTTCAGAGCTGAAATATGTATACTATCTACTAAACTGTTGATATTAGACCGTATTGGCAAAATAGTAGGCAAAGGCGTGGACATAGCAATTGTACTTACCGAAATTCCAGCAAGAATTACAGCTTTTCCAGTAAGACTTCGGAGGTGGAGTTGTTGTTCCAAATAACGCACCTCGGCTTCACATTTTGGACAAGTACCTAAACAATCTCCCTTGTAGCGACATTCCGATGTAATGAACTCAATATCGTTAGCTTCAGCTATCTGCCGACGAATTTCTTTAAGAATGCGGCAAGTCTCTTTCCCTCGTGTCATAGTCATTTACGGATTATATAGGTGAATAAATCAAAATTTGTAAAACCAAGAGTTTCAAGCGCAGTACGACTGACAATGCGGTCAGCATCTGTATTGAATTTTGGTATCAGCGGAAGCCTAATAACACATTTTCTTTGTTGTCTTAGTTCAGCTATTAATTTGAGGTTTTCGATGACAAGATCATTGTTTTTCCTTGTATAATCATTATAAATTTTAGGATTCATATCCTTAATATCAATAATTAGCGTATTTACTATTGGGAGCAAATACTTGATATTTGCTCTTGATACATTAAGTGATGTCTCAAGATTTATCTGCCATCCATTACCGCACAATTCTCTAAATTTATAAATAAATTGTGGATAAAGACAAGGCTCACCACCTCCGAAGGTAATACCGCCATTGGTTGCAAGAAAATACAATTCGTCAATCCGTGTCTCGGCATACAATTCTTCTGGCGAATAACTGCGAAAGCACTTACCTTCACCAAGTGATAATGGATTAAGACAATAACGGCAACGAAGCGGACACTTATGAAACGCAACGAGAGTGGTAACACCGCCACCATCAGTAAAAAGACGGTGTCGTGATATCCCGATAATTTTTGCTCGTTCAGTGTCCATAAGTACCTCTTTCAATAGATTTAGCTAATTGTATAATTGACATTAGATCGGATGTTAAGGCTAACAGGTGTTCCTTCCGAATCTAGCACAATGCCTTCATCAGGACAATCTATAACAATATGGTTTAATGTTCCGAAATGGGCATTTTTCAATTTTTCTTCAAGATATCCCATCTTTGATTGCTCATATTGCTCTTTTATTTTTTCCTCATCTGTTTTCTTTTTATCTCCCTTTTTAAACATCCGAAATGCATAATCCTTCATCGATTCATATTCATAACATAAAGGTTGTGATATATCAAATAAAGATGCTAAACAATAACAATAATTAGAAGGGTTATTACTTTGAATAACAGGTAGAACTATATTTTCCATAAAAGGTTTGCCATATGGAAAATCATTACTAACATGAGTTGATGTGTATATCACACCCCATATTACATTGAGGTCTATTGGACTTTTTTGGATTTGTGTAATTCTTCTATTATTACAAATTATAGTTTCTACAAACATTTGTGGGATTACATACTCTGGCTTAAACACGTCTGATGATTTTCTCACAATAAAGCTACAAGCTAATACTAAAGGTAATCTTCTAATAGTCTGATCTAATTTTTCTGTATAATAATCAGAATCATTAGGAATCCTCATATCAAATACCTTGAACGCATATCGTACTTTATAGGCAGAGAACATCAGATTATCAAAAGGAAGTCTTCTCAATTCTTCCCAGCAGGAGTATACACTATTACCAAGGTATAAACATGGATATCCAAGACTACTATATCTTTGGGTACTAACAAGTCCTCTTTTATTCAATGGAATGTGAAACATATCTTGTATTGAAAAATTTTCTCCATTTTTTCGTTCGCGTGCCCTATAATAGAGCTCATTAGGATTAATAATTATACCACCAATACTAGAAAATAAACCTTTTTCTTCTGCTTCTCCATTCATAATTGAACTAAATAGCATAAAAGCGTCACTTTTACGGCCATCGTAGTACAAATTGAGCACCTTTATAATTTTATCACACAAAGTTTTTATATCGCTAAGCACGCATGGTTTTATATCGTCTAAATCTGAAACAATGCTGATATATTTATTAAAGGTTGCATTGATGTCTTGTCGAAAATCATCTTCCCATCTACAAGGAAACATCACATCTATTTTTTCCTTAAAATCTGCTATAGTCATTTATCTTTATTATTTATCTTTCAAATTTCACGAATAATTTCCTCATGATAAAAAAAGTAGAGAACTCTACAGCATCATGTAAACTGTTTTTATGTCTACACTTTATGTTTTAGCAGATTTCATAACCCAGATGTAACCTTATTTGTTTCAGAAAAATATCGTCAAAAGCTTCAAAATAACCTCAATAGTTTTTGTTCAGTCTTCCACCAACATAGATATATGACGAACCAACCACGTGGTAGGGAACATCACGATTGTAGCTAATAGCAGTAGCTTAAACTATCGTAAGTTTCAAATTTTAGGGTAGCCCCT
>NZ_FR882969.1:0-739 GCF_000435115.1 Bacteroides sp. CAG:633
TCTTCCGCATTTCACTTTTTTGTAGTAACTTTGTTTTTAAAGAATGAAATAAATAAAGTAAATAGGTCAGCCTACGGCCAGAAGCACCAAGAGACCGACATGCAAGAATCGGGCATTTTTTTCCCAGTTAGGAAAAAATTTCTCCCCTATTGGGAAAAAATATTTCCCCAGTTAGGAAAAAAATAAAGCCTGATATTGCTAAAAGGGAACCCCCATCGAAGGCTACAGAAAGCCTGCACAAATAAAAGGGGATAAGAAACAGAATTCTCTAAAAACACTAAATGAGAATACGCCGCAGTGCGAAGATATAATAATCGCACACCGGACTACAGATGCGGCAGGGCAAGGCATCATAAAACTTCCCTTGACACTGACTACGAACAGCCTCGTAACGGGCTATCTCGCCTACCCTTTCCTTCAGAAAACAAAGATATTCCATCACAGCCGAACGCTGCATACGGGATAAAGTTACAAGCTGCGAACAGCTGTTAGCACCGGCCAGTTCGGCATCGGGCAGACATGGCCACTGAGGCATGGTAAAACATTCCCCCTCTTCCTGCAACGAAGTCATCTGTTCCGTCAGCACACGAGAAACCGATTGGAGTGAATCGCCCCCCAATGCTTCGTCCATGCGCTGTCCCAGAGCCAGTACAAGAATCAAAATACCAATGATTTTTACGAACTTAGCCATATCACCTACAAATATAACCGTAAGCATTCGAAGAAATGCACCTTTTAC
>NZ_FR882970.1:0-5519 GCF_000435115.1 Bacteroides sp. CAG:633
CGACATTCCCTTGTACCGATACATCGGCGGTACCAACACTTATGTGCTGCCCGTTCCCATAATGAACATCATCAATGGTGGCTCGCACAGCGATGCTCCCATCGCCTTTCAGGAGTTCATGATACGGCCCGTAGGTGCACCGTCGTTCCGCGAAGGACTGCGCATGGGGGCCGAAGTGTTCCATGCGCTGAAGAAAGTGCTTCACGAACGCGGACTCAGCACGGCTGTAGGCGATGAAGGCGGATTCGCTCCTGCCCTGAACGGCACCGAAAATGCACTGGACTGTATCATGGCCGCCATCCGCACCGCCGGATACGAACCGGGCAAAGACGTCAAGATAGGCATGGACTGCGCTTCCAGCGAATTCTATAAAGACGGAATCTATGACTACACCCTCTTCGAAGGCCCCCAAGGCAAGAAACGTTCTGCCGACGAACAGATAGCCTACTTGGAGGAACTCATCAACAAGTACCCCATCGACTCCATCGAAGACGGCATGAGCGAAAACGACTGGGAAGGCTGGAAGAAGCTGACCGCCCGCATCGGGCACCGCTGCCAGCTGGTAGGCGACGACCTCTTTGTCACCAACGTCGAGTTCCTCCGCAAAGGCATTGCCGAAGGTTGCGCCAACTCCATCCTGATCAAGGTCAACCAGATCGGTTCGTTGAGCGAAACGCTCGACGCCATCGAAATGGCCCACCGCCACGGCTACACCACCGTCACCTCGCACCGCTCGGGCGAAACTGAAGATGCCACCATTGCCGACATTGCCGTAGCCACCAACAGCGGGCAGATCAAGACCGGGTCGCTGAGCCGTTCGGACCGCATGGCCAAGTACAACCAGCTGCTCCGCATCGAAGAAGAGCTGGGCGACCTGGCCGTATACGGTGTACCTAAATAAACACAGCACCTCAGTGTTTTTTATAAACGAAGGAGGACAAGCCCCTTGGTTCTGCCACTGGCTTGTCCTCCTTACTTTATTATATAGAATGCCTTTTATAGCATCAGGCTTCACCCTTCAACGGGAAGATGGCCTGACGGCCGGCACCTTCCTGAGGTACCCGGATTTCGCCAAACACTCTTTCGTATTTGGCAATATTCTCTTCCAACGCACGAAGCAGACGTTTAGCATGCTCGGGCACCATAACGACACGCGACTGCACACCAGCCTTGGGCATTCCCGGCAACACGCGTACGAAATCGAATACAAACTCCGAACTGCTATGAGTAATGATAGCCAGGTTCGAATAAGTGCCTTGAGCCACGTCTTCCTTCAATTCTATTTGTAACTGTCCGTTATTATTTTCCTGATTTTCCATAAATATGTGTTTTTAGTTATTGAATCTGTCACAAAAGTACGGAATACTATTCGAAAAATACAAGTAAAAACGCATAAAAGATAAACGCATTCAAGAAAAACAAAAAAGAATCCGGGCCATCAGGATAGCTTACTCATAAAAACAAAGCATGGCTTAATAAGGAAAAAGAACTGGCGCATAAATCCATAGCTTCAAAATGAAAATGAGTATGGATACTGTTCTGAAAATTACCAAGACACAAAAAGCTGCCCCGAAAAACCAAATATCCACATTTCTGAGGGTCAATATCCCAACAATAGAAAAAACTTATTTTAAGTTCGCAATACAAACATTCTCCCTTAATTAGAAGTAGAAAGAGCAAGACGAAAACCATAACCGCTCGTTCGGTGTTGAGGCCACGAATAAGTCCTATAAGTCACACTGCAAACAACGTCATCGCTCTCACAACTCCCCCCGCGACGCACTCGATAGTCGCCTGTAGATGGTCCTAAGGGATCAATCTGCGCTGAAGATGAATAAGTTCCATACCAATCTTGACACCATTCAGACACATTTCCACTCATGTCATACAATCCCAACTCATTAGGTTGCAAAGATTTAACAGGAAATGCCACAGGAGGATTGCCTGATGGATCAAACACATAACATCGTGCCACATCCTCCACATTATCACTCCCACTATATTGATAACCTTTGGAAAGAACTCCCCCACGAGCAGCATACTCCCACTGCGCCTCGGTAGGTAATGTAAAATGTTCTCCCGTCACTTTATTCAGTTCCCATATGAAATCCAGACAATCGTAATACGATACGTTATTTACCGGACACTGGAGATCGGTAATCTTATAGGACGGATTCGTCCCCATCACAGCCACCCAAAGTTCCTGTGTCACTTCGGTTTCACCAATAGCAAAGTCACTGAGCGTCACCTCATGTACCGGTTTCGCATTATATGGCGGTTCTTGCTGCCCACTTGTCTTCCCCATGGTAAACGTGCCGCCCTTGACATCTACCATATAAAACGTAACCCCATTCACTGTATATCCGATTCCATTACTCGGCAATACCGGATTGTCTTCCTCTGGCTCCAAATCTTCTTTATCACTCGAACAAGCTCCTAACAACAACCCTGCCATCATTATAAAACAAAAGAATTTCATTTTCATCTTACAATATTCCGTTAAAAATCCAATATATCTATTTTGTTATCAATGTTCTACAATAAAATACATTTCATCTACAAAATTAATTCTTTTTATAAAATTATCCAAACGGAAACATATTTTTCTTCGAATTTTTCTTCGAAACTAACCTACAGCTAGTTCATAAAAAATGCAAGGAAGCATCAGTGTCCTTGATAAATAAAAGATCCATGGAGACTAACATGATTTTTTATTTTGATAAAGATATTTAGGAACTATATAAACACCACCCCATTATTTGTACAAAAGCAGGCACTAAAAAGGAAAAATTCTAATAACTGATTTTGGGTTAAAAGTTAAAGTCAATAGCTTAAAAACATAACAGGTATCCTCTTCACCAAAATATAGGTTTAACTTCTTAAAAGCTTAACTACCAAGTAAGAATTTTCTTCAGAACCTTCAATTAGTTGGTTTCTTGAATCCCAACGCACCATACAATCCCACTCCATCATAGTAATAAGTTTCCCGATACTTGTCATACAGGATGTCGATCCCCAAATCATTACGCATATAGCCTAAGTAATTGAACAAGGAGGAACGGGACAAATCCAGCTTGCGGGCAAACTCTACAGCATTGCCGGTACAGCAGTGTTGAATCAGGAAATTCATGTGCAGCACTTTTTTCAGATCAATTCGTTTCATAGTTATTTTCATTGTTTCGTTGACGCAAAGTTATCAACTTTTAAGTAGTTTTTCATAGACTGGACATAGACTGCGTATGGACAAATAAAAAAAGGTAATACGCTGTTTATTCGCGTATTACCTTTTTCGTGTTTTATCTGATATGGACATCGGATGCTTTAGTAGTTCCACAACCATAGCTCCAAAGTGGTTCCAGCGCTCCAAGTCCCGGTCTTTTGAATGATGCGTTCCTTCAGCCGAAACTTCCGTTTCGAGACAGAAGCCGCTTCAATGGCCAGCATGGTAGCAATAGCAGAATTAGAGAAATGCAGCCTGATGAGACAGCACAATTGTAGTTCGTTTTCCGTTAACGAGGGGATGGCGGCTGTCAGCCGTTTGGTGAAGTGGTCGAAAAGCTGATCAACACTCCGTTTGATAGCCTCCCACTCCTCCTCGCGAATGTAGTGGGGTGAGTGTTTCAGACACCGTAGGGTCTCGTCTTTCTCCAGCAAGAGACTGGAGAGGAACCATTCGCGGTCGTGCAGCCGCAGGTTTTCCTTCGAGAGCACATCCAGTTGCTCCAGTTCCACGGATTTCTCCTTCAGTATGGCCGACATACCGTCGATGTCCCGTTGCAAGCCGCGATTTTCTTCTTCCAACTGTTCGTTGTGCCGAGCGATTTCGGCCAAAGTCTTCCGCTGTTCTTCCAGCTCTTCCTGCATTCCCCTGCCGGCTTCCATCTGTTCTTCCAGTTCCTGCATGCGCATGCGGTTGCGGTTGATAAGCTGTTCGTTTTCCTGGATATGAACAGACTTGGAGCGAATTTTTTCTTCCGCTTCTTGAATACGACGTTCCTTGCGGAGCAATTTCTTTTGGTAAACATAAATGAGAGAGGCCACCAGCAGCATAGCTACAGCCAATCCTATCAGAGAATTACGAACTACAGCATCTTTTTTAATCTTTAAGACGTTCTTCTCGTTAATCAGTTTCTGCTGGTCATACTTCTCTTGAATTTCAATCAAAGCACGACTCTTATCTGCACGGTGCAGGGAGTCAAGATACCAAGACATTTCAAAACAATGTTCGGCTGCGGACTGATAATCCCTCTTCTGCTTGTAAGCAAAATAAAGTTGCTGATGAGCGTCTGTAATTTGTGTAATATTCACATCGCAAGCTGTTAAAGTTTGCTGAAAATAATAAATAGCAGAGTCTATTTTCCCTATATTATAGTAAGTCTCACCACTTACTAAATAACCTGCTGCATTTTCTCGAACACTGTATTCGTTATTCAAATCCATCATTTCACGTACATAATAGAGTGCCGAATCATAGTCTCTTACCTTATTATATACAGAAGCCAACTCGCATTTTATCCCATTTCTTTGCTTATCTTTTGCAAATGACATTGCCTTTTTATAGTATTCAATAGATTCATTATATTTAGTTAAGCTACTACATATCCTTGCTTGAAGAACTAAAGCAGAACTTATATAGTTATAACTTTTACTTGCAATAGCATACCTATGGGCTTCTTGAGCTGCTTTCAACGCATATTCATTCAAATGCTGATATGCATACGTATCAGCCAATCCCACATAAATCAAATGCCCCAACTGATAATCGGTTGTCTTTTCCACCTCCTCCGCCGCCTGAAGGAAATATTTATGTGCCTCCTCTATTTGTTGCTGTTCTTTGCAAATGGCTCCTTTATAATACAAAGCCAAAGCCTTACGTTGCGTATCCCCCTGTTTCATAAAAAAATCATAGGCAATGTTTATCAGGGAATCCGACTGCTGCATATAGAGCTTGTAGCGTGCCTGTGTGGTAAACAAAGCCCACGTGGCATACTGTAGCCGGTCAGAAGGCTGAGGAACCGGCATCGATTGAAGCAGGCGGAGCGCACTGTCGGGCGATTCGTACATGATGGATTCAGCCTGTTGCAGTTCGGGCAGCAGGGGAGTGGCAGAATTTTGCACAGAATTATGACACGAAAACAGGATAATACATGCAAAAATACTTATTACGGATTGGACAAATGCATTGTGTATCATAGGCAAGATTGTATGGATCATTATGAAACAAATAGTCGTATTTTGCGCATGCAAAAGTAAAAGTTAAATTGAAAATATGCAATAGAGTCCAGACTTATTGGACTCCATGCCGCTACATTTGTGGCGTAATAAGGAATGATGGTATCAGACGAATGGCCGGGAACTGGGCGGACGAAACACACGTACACACTGCGTTGGCTGCCATCCTAGGAATAAGAAGTTAGAAGCAATGATAGTTCATCTCTATTGGGCTTAGGAACGTAAGTTCCATCGTTGGAAAATGAAGAAAGAAGAATACTAAAACCAGAACTTAAATTATAATATTA